>JAOPWW010000046.1 GCA_025965495.1 Frankiales bacterium | reverse complement strand
GCCG
Organism: Frankiales bacterium; assembly: GCA_025965495.1. Taxonomy (GTDB): domain Bacteria; phylum Actinomycetota; class Actinomycetes; order Mycobacteriales; family SCTD01; genus RYN-122. The sequence continues at coordinate 6,834 of JAOPWW010000046.1, read as the reverse complement.
GCAACCTGCGCGCGCTGCACGCCAAGCGCGTGGCCCCGGCCGGCAGCGTCCTCGTCGTCGTGGGCGACCAGACGCCGGCCCGCAAGCTCGGGCTCGTCGAGTCGGCCCTGTCCGGCTGGACCGCGACCTCGGCCGCCGTCGACACCCCGCCGGTGCCGGTCGTGGCGCCGCAGCCGGCCCTGCTCGTCGACCGCCCCGGGAGCGTCCAGACCACGCTCCGGTTCGGCGGTCCCGCGCCCCGCCGCACCGACCCCGGCTACGCCGCCTTCTCCCTGGCGAACCTGGTCTTCGGCGGCTACTTCTCCAGCCGCTGGGTCGCGAACATCCGCGAGGACAAGGGCTACACCTACAGCCCCCACTCTGGCGCGGAGCACCCGCCGGCCGGCTCGCGCGTCGTGGTCGCCGCTGACGTCGCCACCGAGGTGACCGCCCCCGCGGTGCTGGAGACCTGGTACGAGCTGGGCCGGATCGCGACCGTCCCGGTGTCGCAGGCCGAGCTCGACCAGGCCCGGCGGTACGCCGTCGGCTCGCTCGCGCTGTCGACGTCCAGCCAGGCCGGCCTGGCCAGCACGCTGTCGGTCCTGACGGCCGCGGGCCTCGGCGTCGAGCACCTGCGCGACCACCCGAAGGCCCTCGCGGCCGTCACCGTCGAGGACGTCCTCGAGGCCGGCGGCCGCTGGCTCGCGCCCCACCGCCTCACCGGCGTGCTCGTGGGCGACGCCGAGAAGGTCGCCGACTCGGTCGGGGCCGTCCTGGACCTCGAGCGGGCGTGAGCGGCGTCCCGGCCCTGTCCCGCAGCACCGTCGACCGCGACGGCGCCACCCGCACCGACGACGCCGCCCTCGACCAGGCCTGGCGGCAGGCGCGGGTGCTCGTCGTCGACGACGGCGTCGTGCGGCTGCAGGGTCCTGAGCTGCGGTTCGTCGGGCCGGACCAGGCGCCGGACGGCGACCGCCTCTACCTCGGCCGCGACGACGACGGCCCCGTGTTCGCCGTCGCCGGGCCGCTCCCGCCCGGTCCCGGGAGGACGGCGGGCCTGCGCGACGTCGGCGCCCGCCTGCCCGACCGCGACGCCGGCCTGCTGGCCCACGCCGTCGGGTTGGCGAACTGGCACGCCGCCCACCCGTCCTGCTCCCGCTGCGGAGAGCCCACGACGTCGGTGAAGGGCGGCTCGGAGCGGGTCTGCGCGAACGAGCACACCCACCACCCCCGCACCGACCCGGCGATCATCGTGCTCGTCACCGACGGCGCCGACCGGTGCGTGCTCGGCCGCCAGTCGGTCTGGCCCGAGCGGCGCTTCTCGACGCTTGCAGGCTTCGTCGAGCCGGGGGAGAGCCTCGAGCAGGCCGTCGTCCGGGAGGTGGGGGAGGAGAGCGGCGTCGCCTGCCGGGAGGTCGTCTACCGCGGCAGCCAGCCCTGGCCGTTCCCCGCCAGCCTCATGCTCGGCTTCTGGGCGATCACCGACCCCGACGCCGTGCCGGAGTGCCGCGACGGCGAGCTCGCCGAGGTCGCGTGGTTCACCCGCGAGCAGGTCCGCGCCGCCGGAGGCTGGGCCGACGACGCCGTCCCCGGCCTGCTGCTGCCCCCGCCGGTCAGCATCGCCCACCGGCTGATCACCGACTGGGCGTCCTCCGAGGTGCAGTAGGAGCGCTCCCGGGGGAGGGTCGTTGCACCCGCAACCTCGACCCGATGGAGTCCCGCCTTGTCCCGCGTCCGCACCACCGTCCTCGCCGCGGCTCTCACCGCCCCGCTCGCCCTGACCGGCCTGCTCGCGACCGCTCCGGCCGACGCCGCCACGCGCACGACGTCCTACGCGCTCCCCGGCGACAAGACCTACCCCGAGGGCGTCACCTCCTACGGGGACGTCTTCTACGTCACCTCGACCACCGACGGGAGCCTGTTCCGCGGCACCACCGGCACCCGGGCCGTGAAGGTCTTCAAGGCCGGCGGCACCGACGGCCGCACCACCGCGATCGGCCTCGAGGTCACCAGGAAGGGCGACCGCCTCGTCGTCGCCGGCGGCGACACCGGCCAGGTGCACGTCTACGACACGAAGGACGGCCGGCTCGTCGCCCGCTACGACAACGGCGGGACCGCCGCCACCTTCCTCAACGACGTCGCCATCGCGCCGAACGGCGACGCCTACGTCACCGACTCCAACCGCCCGGTGCTCTACCGGATCCCGGCCGCGCAGGTCGCCAAGGGCACGGGCAGCACCGCTGTCGCGCCCCTGCAGGTCTTCCGGGACTTCACCGGCACCGCGTTCCAGTACGGCGACGGCTTCAACGCCAACGGCATCGTCGTCACCCAGGACGGCAAGAGCCTGGTCCTGGTTCAGAGCAGCACCGGCAAGCTCTTCCGCGTCGTGCTCGCCACCAAGAAGGTCACCCAGGTCGACCTCGGCGGGAAGACGCTGGTCAACGGCGACGGCCTCGAGCGGCGCGGCGACGTCCTCTACGCCGTCCGCAACGCCAACGGCGTCATCAGCAAGGTCAAGCTGGCGGCCGACGGCAGCAGGGGCACGGTCTACGGGCAGGTGAGCAGCCCGACGTTCCGCTACCCGACGACGTCGGCCTTCTCGGGAGACCAGCTGCTCGTCGTGAACAGCCAGTTCGACGTCCGCAGCAGCGGCGGCACGCCGGCGCCGTTCACCGTCACCGGCCTGACCAAGCCCTAGCCATTGGTTGGGGGGCTCCCGCGCAGGACAGGACGCAGGGATGGGAGCCCCCGACACCGGACGCAGCTCCGGGCGCACCGCCGAGGACGTCTCCGACAGCGACGCCGTCGACGGCCTCGCTCGGGTCGGGCTGGCGAGCCGCGGCCTGGTCTGGCTGGTCGTCGGGCTGCTGGCCCTCTCGGTCCTGCTCGGGGGCGGTGGCCGCGCCGACCAGCAGGGCGCGCTCGGTGCGATCGCCGACAAGCCGTTCGGGGAGGTCCTGCTCGTCGTCCTCGTCGTCGGCTACCTCGGGTACGCCCTCTGGCAGGCCCTCACCGCGGCCGTCGGCGACGCGGAGCCGAACAAGCGGCTGGCGTGCGCGGGCAAGGCCCTGCTCCACCTCGCCCTCGCCGGCTCGGTCGTGCGCTTCCTCGCCTCCGGGCAGCACGAGAAGGGCGACCCGGCACCGTCGGCCACCGCACGGCTCATGCAGCACACCGGGGGGCGCGAGCTCGTCGGACTGATCGGCCTGGTCGTGCTGGGCGCCGCCGCCTACCTCGCCCGCCGCGCCGTCCAGGGCAAGCACGCGAAGAAGATCGAGACCTGGAAGGTCCCCGACGGCCGGTCGCGCGCCGCGGTGCGGCTCGGGACGGTCGGGTTCCTCGGGCGGGCGTTCGTGCTCGGCCTGGTCGGGGGGTTCCTCGTCGTGGCCGCGGCCCACGAGGACCCGAAGGAGGCCAAGGGCCTCGACGCCGCCCTGCACGCCCTGGCCCGCGAGCCCTTCGGGAAGCTCCTGCTCGCGGTCGCCGTCGCGGGCATGCTCGCCTACGCGCTCTGGTCGTTCGTGGAGGCCGCGTTCCACCGGCACGAGGACAGCGCGGCCTGACCCTCAGCGGCGGCGCAACGCGCTGAGCACAGTGCCCTCAGCGGCGGAAGAGCACCGCCGGGCGCTGCGGGTCCTCGGCCCGCACCAGCACGTCGCACGCCTCGCCCGGGCGCACCTCGTCGTCGTAGTCGCGGAACGCCTCCAGCTGCCACTCCGGCACCCCGCGACGGCGCAGCGCCGCGGCCGACAGGGCGACGTGCACGACGAGGTCCGCCGGGAAGGCGTGGTCGAGCAGGAACAGCCCGTCGACGACGACGACGGCCCGCTCCGGCAGCGGCCGCACCGCCGCTCGCGCGCTCCGGTCCCGGGCGGCGTCCCAGAGGGCGGGCAGCCAGGTCCCGTCGGCCTCGAGCACCTCCCGGCGCAGCGCCCCCGCGTCGAGCCAGCGCTCCCGGAAGTCCTGCGCGTCCTCGCGGCCGTGCTCGAGCCGTTCGCCGGCCGGCCGCAGGAAGTCGCCGGCCGAGACCCGGACGGGAGGGCGGCCGGCGGCGAGCAGGCCGTCGACCAGGGAGTCGGCCAGCGCCCGCGAGCCGACGCCGTCGACGAGCACGCGGGCCCGGTCGGGCAGCAGCCGCAGCGGCGCGACGAGGTCGTCGGCGAGGGCCGCAGGGCTGCGCGGCAGGAACGCCGGCGTCAGCGCCGTCCGGCCAGCTCGGGAGGCAGCGGCACGCCCTGGTCGGTCGCGGAGGCGACCACCTCGCGGGCGAGGTCGTGGACCTTGCGGCCGCGCGAGCGGGCGACCTTGCGCAGCCGCTCGAAGGCGTCGCGGGGCGTGGCGTGCTGGCGCTCGGTGAGGACCCCGATGGCCTGCTCGACGACGACCCGGGCGGCGAGGGCGTGCTCGAGCTGCTTGACCGACAGGCGCAGCCGGCCCGCCTCGTCGAGCGGGTCGTCGCTCTTGGCGGGGCGGCCGCCCGGGTTGATCTCGGCCGCGAGCAGGTCCGCCAGGACCATCGCGCTCGTGAGGTCGCCGGTCTGCTCGCCGCCGACCTGCCACCCGCCGTCGGTGCTGCGGCGGATGGTGATGCCCTCCTCGAGCATCGGCCCGAGGTGGGCGGCGATGACCTCGGCGAGGTGCCGCAGGACCTCGACGGTGTCCTCGCTGACCTCGACGCTCTCGCGGTCGATGCCGCACAGGGTCGCCAGCACCCGGCCCTCGGCGTTGCGGACCGGCACACCGACGTAGGACGTGATCCCGAGCTCCGCGCGGATCGGCGCCCCGGCGTAGGCGGCGTCGTTCGCGGCGTCCGAGGTGGTCGAGGGGGCGCCCGAGAGCAGGCGGTGGCAGAAGGCGTCGGTGCGGTCGCTGCTGCGGCCCTCGTCGACGCCGGGCCAGGTGCCGGTGGCGTGCACCTTCTCGAAGGTGAAGGTGTCGTCGGTGAGGCCGCCGAGGAAGACGACCTCCATCCCGACGAGGCTGGCAGCGGCGCTGAGCGCGGCGGACACGGCCGGGTGGTCCAGGCCTGAGAGCCCAGGGACGGACGCGGCAGTGGTGGGCTCAGGGGAGGTCACAGGAGGGCTTTCGACACGAGGGGGGCGTGCTCTGACCACCCATTGTTGCCCCTCGGCGCCCCGGAGTCACACTCCTCGGCGGCTCACACGCTCGCGAGCTTGTCCTTGACCTGGGCGAGGCTCGGGTTGGTCAGCGCCGAGCCGTCCGGGAACACGACCGTCGGGACCGTCTGGTTGCCGCCGTTGACCTGCATGACGAAGTCGGCCGACGCCGGGTCCTGCTCGATGTCGATCGTGGCGTAGGGGACGCCCTCGCGGTCGAGCTGCTTCATGAGCCGGTGGCAGTAGCCGCACCACGGGGTGCTGTAGATCGTCATCTGCTCGGGCGCGGCGGCGGTCATGGGGTTCCTCTCGGCGACAGGCGGGACGTCGTCGTCAACAGCCGGCCCCGTCGCGGCCTTCCCTGTCGCTCCCGGCAGGCAGACTGGACCGGTGAGCGCCACTCCGTCCCCCGACGCCCTCCTGGAAGCCCTCGACCCGGAGCAGCGCGAGGCCGCGCAGGCCGTCACCGGTCCGGTCGTCGTGCTCGCCGGGGCCGGGACGGGCAAGACCCGCACCATCACCCATCGGGCCGCCTACGCCGTCCGCTCGGGGGCCGTCCCGGAGAGCGCCCTGCTCGCCGTCACCTACACCGCCCGCGCGGCCGGGGAGATGCGCACCCGGCTGCGTGCCCTCGGCGCCGGCGGCGTGCAGGCCCGCACCTTCCACAGCGCCGCGATGAAGCAGCTGGCCTACTTCTGGCCCCGCGCCGTCGGCGGCACCCCGCCGCAGCTCGTCACGAACACCTTCGGCCTGGTGGCGAACGCCGCCGCCCGGGCCCGCCTGCGCCCCGGCACCTCCGAGCTGCGCGACCTGCTGTCCGAGCTCGAGTGGGCCGCCAGCACGCTCGTCGCCCCCGAGGACTACCCGACGGCGGCCGCCGCGGCCGGGCGCGAGGGCCCCTACGACGCCGCCGTCGTCGCGTCGGTCTACGCCGCCTACCGCGACCTCAAGCAGGCCCAGGGCGCCGCCGACTTCTCCGACCTGCTCATGCTCACCGCCGGGATCCTCGAGGACAGCCCGGCCGTCGCCGAGGAGTTCCGCTCCCGGTACCGCTCCTTCGTCGTCGACGAGTTCCAGGACGTCACCCCGCTGCAGCACCGCCTGCTCCTGGCCTGGCTCGGCGACCGCGACGACCTCTGCGTCGTCGGCGACGCGCACCAGACCATCTACTCCTTCGGCGGGGCCTCGCCCGAGCACCTCACCGGCTTCCGCCGGCGCTTCCCCGGCGCGGTCCAGGTCGAGCTGGTGCGCGACTACCGCTCCACGCCGCAGGTCGTCGGCCTCGCGAACGCCGTGATCGCCAAGGCCACCAGCGGCCACGCCCGCCTGCAGCTGCTCGCCCAGCGAGCCGACGGTCCCGCCCCCGCCTTCGCCGAGCACGACGACGAGCCGGCCGAGGCCACCGCCGTCGCCGCCCGGTGCAAGCAGCTCGTGGCGGCCGGGACGCCCCCGAGCGAGATCGCCGTCCTGTACCGGGTCAACGCCCAGTCCGCGGCCTACGAGGCGGCGCTGGCCGACGTCGGCGTCCCGTACCTCGTGCGCGGCGGGGAGCGCTTCTTCGACCGCCCCGAGGTCCGCGAGGCGATCCTGCTGCTCCGCGGCGCGGCCCGCGCGGTCGACGACGACGCCCCGGACGCCCTCGACGACCTCGTCGCCGACGTCCTGCGCAGCGGGATGAGCTGGTCGCCGGACGCCCCGCCTCCCGGCGCCGGTGCGACCCGCGAGCGCTGGGAGTCCC
>JAOPWW010000042.1 GCA_025965495.1 Frankiales bacterium | reverse complement strand
GGTGCTAGCGCGAGGTGCCGAGGCCGGCGTCGCGAGCTCGGGCGACGAGCTCGGCACGAGACCCGACGCCCAGCTTGGCCATGACGGTCGAGGTCATGTTGCGGACGGTCTTGGAACTGAGCGAGAGGTCCCGGCCGACGCTGTCGTTGCTCGCTCCGGTGGCGACGAGGTTCAGCAGCTGCTCTTCCCTGTCAGTGAGGACGTCGAAGGCTCGACGTCGCGGGCCGTCGGACAGGGCCCGGCGCAGCGCGGTCCCTGCTTGTGCCGCGAGGTACGTGCTTCCCGTGCTGACGGCGCGCAGCGCGGTGAGGATCTGTCGGTGGTCGGCGCCCTTGAGGAGGTAGCCCGCCGCTCCGGCGCGCAGGGCTGCCGCGACCGATGCGTCGTCGTCGAGCATCGTGAGGACGAGGACGGCCGGAGGGTCGTCGAGCTGCCGTAGCCGGCGCGTGGCCTCCACTCCGCTGATGCCGGGCAGGTGGACGTCCATGATCACGACGTCCGGTGAGCACGCAGCGACGACGTCGAGCGCCTGCTCACCGCTGCCGGCCTGCCCCACGACCGCGACCTCGCCTCCCTCCTCGAGGAGCAGGGCCAGGCCCTGTCGGTAGACGGGGTGGTCCTCGCACAGCACCACCCTCACGACCGGGATCTCGTCCTCTGCAGCCGTCACGGTGAGCCAGCCGGCAGGCGGGCACGCAAGGACGTACCGCTCGCGCTGCTCGTCAGCAGCACGGAACCGCCGATCTCCTGTGCCCGCCAGCGCATCGACTCGCTGCCGACTCCTGCGGGGGCGTCCGCAGCCACACCAGATCCGTCGTCGTCGACCTGCACGACGAGCCACTGCCCGTCCTCGTCCGCATCCAGCCCGACCGTGACGTGCTGGGCCTCTGCGTGGCGGATCGCGTTGGTGAAGGCCTCGACGGCGATGCGGAAGGCAGCCGTCTCCGCGGCCGCGCTGAGCGCCGGGAGGTCGCGGGGCGCGTGCACTCGTACGGTCGTGGTCTCGGTGGAGGCGGACACTGCGGCCTGCTCGAGGGCGCTCACGAGCCCGAGGTCGTCGAGCGAGGGTGGCCGCAGCCCCTCGACGACCCGCCGGACGTCCAGCAGTGCACCGCCAACGGTGCCGCGCAGCAGCGGGAGCAGGGCCGCGGCCGCCTCCGGTCTGTTCCTCAGGCGCAGCTCGAGCAGGTCGAGCTGGGTGGCCACGGCTGCCAGGTCGGCGCCCAGCACGTCGTGCAGGTCGTGCCGAAGGCGGCGCCGTTCCTCCTCGCGGGCCAGCACGACGGCCTCCCGCTCCCGCTGCAGCTCGGCGAGGTGCCTGTCAGCGGCCACCGCGGACGCCAGTGGCACGCACACGTCGGCAAGCACCTGTCGGTCCGCGGCGGTCAGGCCCTCGCGAGGAGTCCGCGGCACCACGAGCAGCGCCCCTTGCGGCTCACCCACGTGGACCAGCGGCAGGCGAACAGGCCCCTGTGCCCAGCTCGGGAGCGTGCCGCACTGCGCGACCAGCTCGTCGCCGTGCTCGGTGGCGACGGCCGCCCAGGGCAGACGCAGTGCCAGGCGCAGCTGCTCCAGCAGCTGCGACGCGGCAGCGCCAGGCGTGGCCGTGACGGCCAGGAGACTCCCGAGCGCTGCCAGAGCCTCGTACGGGTCGTCCCGCAGACCGTAGAGGCGGCGGCTGATGGTGCGCTGCAGGGCTGCGCGGGCCGGGGCGAACAGCGCAGCAGCCACACCTGCACCTACCGCAGCACCGACTCGCCCGGCGCGCGGCCCGAGCAGCGACAGCGTCATCTCCACGCAGACGACGTAGGCACCGAGGACGACCGCGCCCAGGCCCAGCAGCAGGACGCCGCGCCGCACCACGAGCTCCACGTCGTAGAGCCGGTACCGCAGGACACACACCGCCGTCGCCACCGGCAGCAACGGCAGCACCGCGAGCTGGAGAGCAGGGCCCCACTCGCCGGGCAGGAAGCCCTCCACGGACAGGGTCAGGGCGGCGAGCAGGGAGGCCAGCACGAACGGCACGAGCTGGCGACGCCGCTCGACCTCAGCGCGGGCAGTGCGCACCACCAGTCGGACCTGGGCCAGCAGGGCCAGCAGGAGCAGGCAAGCCAGCGCCGCGGCGAGCACAGCGTCGGCTCCGGGCAGCGCCAGCGGGTTCTGGACGGACGTCCCGGGCCGCACCCCGATGGACGGGGTCGTCGCGGCAGCGACGCAGGTCACGGCCGTCAGGGCCCACGCGGCCGCGAGGGCTCGCCGCTCCAGGCGGCCGTGGGCCCGACCGCTGGGGAAGACGAGCGGGACGACCGTGAGGGGCAGGACCAGCCCGGGCAGCCAGCACCAGCCGGCGAGCCACCCTGCTGCCGCGCTGCGCACCACACCGGTGCTGCTGAGCTCGCCGGCCAGCAGCGCCACCGCTTCGCTGGCTCCGACAGTCAGCAGGACCGTCCCCAGCGGGCCTCCGACCCGGCGTCGCAGCAGCAGACCCAGGACTGACCAGGTCAGCGCGAGCACGACGCTCTCCAGCACGTGCCGCGACAGCGGCCCGTCCAGCTCCCGCGCCCCCCACAGCCCGGCGCCGACGCACGTCGCGGCGACCGTCACCACGGCCACGCCGTCGAAGCGGGAGCGGCTCGCCACGGCGGGGGCGTCACGGAGCCTCGCGACACCGGAGCGGCGACGTTGGGCATGGTGCGGCAAGGGTGGGTGCTCCCGCCGGTCGTGGCAAGCACGCTCGCGTGCGGCAAGCGCTCAGAGCCCCCGTCCGTCCGTGTAGGGGGTGCGGTGACCGTGCAGCATCCAGGCGCCGAACCCGACTGCGACGACCGTGGACGTGAGGTACCCCAGCGCGGGCACCGGGACGAGGACCCCGAGGACCGCGCCGGCCAGGACCGCGGGGGCCGCCCAACGGGGCCGTGCGCCCCACAGCGCGACGACGCTCAGCAGCAGACCGAGGATGAGCACGGGGATCGACGCCGGGCCGCTCAGGACGGACAGCGCACCGAGGTGGTCCGAGGCCCGCAGGACAGCGGTCCCGGCGGCGTCCGACACTCCGGGAGCCGTGGCAGCCCGCTGCGTGTAGGCCGACGTCAGCTCCCCGATGTCGTCACCTAGAGCACCCGCAGCGAGAAGGACAGCAGCCAGCCAGCCGCGACCGGGACGGCGGGCGATCCGGGCCAGACGCAGGACCGCGAGTGCCGTCGCGAGGAACAACGCGCACCCCAGCGCCGTCAGGAGCTGCTCGGTGGTCAGCCGGTCGCGGTGTGCCCGCAGTTGCGGGTAGGCCGCCGTCAGCGTGTGCGGGAGCTTCAGCACGAGCGACTGGCCGCCCAGGAACAGGGCCGGACCCGCAGCGGCGGCCAGGGCCAGCGGGCGGGATAGCAGCGGGCGGCCCGGCTGGCTCGCTCGCGTCTCGTCGAGGGACGTGGCCTGGGCAGGGTGGGTCGAGGTGGTCGTCATGGCGATCCTCCAGGTAGACGGAGCCCTGACCGTGTCCCGCCCGGGTGCCCGAGTTCCAGGGACTCTCGCCCCCCATCGGCCCTCAGCGAGGAGTTCCTCCACGTCGCGCCCGCCCCAGGAGGCCACGAACGCTCAGCCGCGTCTGCACCTGGCCTGGAGCGGTTCGTTCAGCATCGTCGAACGGATCAGGGTCCTGACAGCAGGAGGTGTCGTTGGCCAACCGCGCGGGACCGTGAGAACGATGGGTGCCACTGCCGCTCGTGGGCCGGCAAGGCGAGCGTCAGTCGCTCGTGTCGTCCCGGTCATGTCCGGACGTGGCCCTGCGTGGATCGGCAAGCCGGGCGGGCAGTCGCGCTACTGGTCGGGTCCCGGTGGCGTCGCCTGACAGCATGTTCCGCACGAGCCTGACGGTCCGGCGTGCGGCGGTGGCTGATGCGGACGGCCTGGGTGTTGTCCACGCCGACGCGTGGCTCGCGGCCCACGCCGACGTCTTCGGCGTTGCCTCTCTACGGGAGGCGGCCGAGCGGAGGCTGCGGGCCTGGCCCGGGCACTTGGCCGATCCGTCAGGTCTGGGCCCGCTGCTGCTCGTCGCCGTCGAAGGCTCCGGCGACGCGGAGCGTCCGGTGGCGTTCCTGAACGCCGGGCCGGGTGAGCAGCAGTCCGGGATGCCGGAAGTGCTGCGTTCTACGCCCATCCTGATGCCTGGGGTACGGGTGCCGCCGCAGTGCTCATGCAGAGCGGGCTCGACCACCTGGCTGGGTCTGAGGACCGCGACGCAGTGCTCTGGACACCGGCTGGTGCCGGGCGAGCGCGCCGGTGCTATGAGAAGAACGGCTGGCGCCTCGCCGGCGGGCACCGGACACGGGACTTCGGCGACGGGCGTGAGCTGCCGCTGGTGGAGTACCGGCACCCGCTGCTGCAGCGTCGCCCTGGTCAGTGCCCGTCTCGCCAGCGTGGCTCGAGGGGCGTCCTCGAGCTCGTGACCCTGGTCCGGTGCTCAGCCGAGCGCCTGTTCGATCTCGAGCTCGACATGGACGCGCACAGCGCCTCGCTGCCGGGAGCGGCGAGACTGCGACCACCAGCACCGGGGCACGCTGTGCTCGGCCCGGGAGGCGAGTCACGTCCTGGGCTCGGCACCTGGGACGGACGTGGGCCATGAGCAGCCGTGTCACCGAGTACGAGCGCCCACGCAGGTTCGCGGAGGAGCAGGTTCGCTGACCTTTCCGCGGTCGATGAGGCACGACCACCGTTTCGACGACACTGGGGACGGCTCGGTGCGGATGACGGACCGAGCCCGACCGCTGAGAGTGCCGCTACGGCTCGTGCCCTGCACGGGAGCCAGCGCTAGCGTTCCCGTCCGTGGAGGACGTGCACGAGGCCTTGTCGGCGCGCACCTACCCAGGACGTGGTCTGGTCGCGGCGCGACTGTCTGACGGCCGCCTGCACCTCGCCTACTTCCTCACCGGCCGTAGCGCTGCGAGTCGCAGGCGGCGGATCGTCGTTCTGCCCTCAGGTGATGTTCGTGTCGAGGACACCAGTGGTGGGGAGCACGACGACTTGCGGCACTACGTCGCGGCTGTTCGGCGTGGACCGTGGACCGTGATCGGCAACGGCGATCAGGTCGAGCCCCTGGCTGCGGAGATGGCCTCTGGCGCTGAGGCTGCAACTGCCTGGGGCGCGCACACCTACGAGCCCGACCCGCCGATCTTCACGCCGCGCATCTGGGTCGCTGTGCGACACACCGACGGGGCGCTGCTCGTGGGCAGCGTGCGCCGCAGCACGCGCTCAGGCGGCGGCGCTGATCGGATGCTGCTCATGCCGGAGTCCGTGGAGGCCGGTGAAGGGATCTTGCTGACGACCTACGAGGGCACCCCCGAGGACGTCGTGACCAGTGGCCTCCCTCGGAACGTCACGACGTCGGCAGGTGACCAGGACGAGCTGCTGGACCAGGTCTGGTCGGCGCTGCAGCCGGACCTCGCCGTGGCCGCTCTCGCCACCGCCGCCGACGACCTGGCACCGACGCTCCGGTCCGCTCCTTGATCGACGACCTGCTGGACGGCAGCTGCGGGAACCGGACGCCCTAGGCGCGGAGGCGGCCTGCGGCGAGCACCGCGGTACAGCCGCGCAACCACCGTCCTGGCACGACTGACAGGGCGCCTCCGGGCAGCGATGCCTGGCTGGGGGACCCGAAGCCGACAGCGCTGCTGCCGCGCCAGGTCCTCGAGGAACGCATCGTGAACCTGCTGTCGTCGCAGAACACTGCGGTGATCGTGCCGGTCGCGCCCGACGGGTCGCCCGCCGCCACCCCCGGTCGGTACTACAGCCTCTGCACGGAGCTCGCGTACACGAGCTGGAACGCCTCGCCCACGTCCCGCACCTGGCGCGGGCATCCCGGGTGAGCGTCGCTGTGTTCGCGCCGCGCTTCGGGCCAGCCAGCAGCCCTGGTCTGCAGGGCTTCGGCACGGCCCGGACCCTGGAGCGCGACGACCCGACCGTCGAGAAGTACTGGGCCTCCTTCGAGATGGCAGACCGACCACGTTCTTCTCCGGAGGGTCACTGGACGAGCCCCGGTCGACCCGATGACGGTCATCGCACAGACCGCATCCTGTACACCGAACACTGGCTTCGCCGGTCCGATCAGAGCCCGCGGCAGACCTGGACGCCCGCGCGCGTGAGTCTCCACACGCGTCGGTCCAGGCAGGACCACGGCCCTACCCTCGGGTGGTGGAGTTCGACCGGCAGCCGGTGCTCAGCAGCGACGTCCTGCTGCTGCGCCCGCTGTTGCCGGAGGACGTCGAGGCCCTGCGCGAGATCGCCTCCGACCGGCTGCTGTGGGAGCAGCACCCGGCGAAGGACCGGGCGGAGCCCGAGGGGTTCCAGCGCTGGTTCGACGAGGCGCTCGCGCAGGGCGCTCTGGTGGCCGTGGACCGGGCGACCGGGGAGGTGATCGGGACGTCGCGCTACGCCGTCCACGACGACGACCTGATCGAGATCGGGTGGACGTTCCTGGCGCGGTCGCGCTGGGGCGGCTACTGGAACACGGAGATGAAGCGCCTCATGCTCGCGCATGCGTTCGCCTCACCCTCGACGGTCGGCTTCGCGGTGCACGAGGACAACATCCGCTCTCAGCGGGCTGTGGAACGCCTGGGAGCCGTGCGCGTCGGGACGGCGCCCGACTCCCACGGGCGAGGCCGGAACGTGCTCTTCCACCTGTACCCGGACGCGCCGGCCGTTCCCAGGGACACGACGGCCACCGACCGCTGACAGCGGGTCCTCGTGGGCGGAGCGCGTCGCTGCGTCTTCGCCCGCGGGCTCTCTAGGCTGGCCGACATGGCGGTGACGCTGGTCGAGCACTCCTCGGAATGGGCGCTGCTGCTCCAGCGGGAGGCCGCCCTGCTGAGCGATGCACTGGCGCCCTGGCTGGCCGGACGGGTCGAGCACATCGGCTCGACTGCCGTCCCAGGACTGACCAGCAAACCCGTCGTGGACATGCCCGCTCCGGTTCTCGCCCTCCACGACGCGGGCGGCAGCATCCCGGCGCTCGAGGCTTTCGTATATCGCCACGAGGACCACCGGCGCCACGAGGCGCTGTGGTTCCACAAGCAGGACGGCGACGACTACCAGCGGCGCACCCACCAGCTCCACCTCACCGAGCGCACCAGCGCGCTGTGGCGCGAGCGGCTCACCTTCCGCGACCCGCTGCTCCAGGACCCGGTCCTGCGCGATCAGTACGAAGCCGTCAAGCGCACGGCCGCGGCCCAGGCAGACAGCCTGGCCGACTACAACCACGGCAAGCGCGAGTTCATCGCGAACGTCTTGCGCCACCACGGCGTCGAGCTCGACTGATCACGCCCGGCAGCGAAGGTCGTTGCGCGGAGCAGTGAGGAGCGCCGTCACCGGTCTCGCAGCCAGGGTGGGGATCAAGCCTTCTGAGTCGATGCGGCAGCCCACAGCCGAGCCCGTCCGGTCCGACAGCACAACGAGGGTCGCCGCATGACCGAGGCGCGCCCGAGCTCAGCAGCCCGTGGCTCTCCGTACCGAAGCCGACGGCGCTGCTGCCCCGCGAGGTCTTTGAAGAACGCATCCTGAACCTGCTGTCCTCGCAGCTGCACGTCCTCTTGGAGTTCTTCACGTAGCCCGCTCGATCGGGGACGTGCTGCACCGTGGTGCAGCACGGGCTCCTGCTCTCGGTGTCGTCCACGGATCTCGAGGGCGCCTCGCGTGAGGCTCTGGCACGAGTAGACGGCCGACGGACCGCGCAGCGCAGCGCCCGTGCGGACGATCACCACGACGGCTGCCCAGCGCGGTCAGCCGGACTGCGCCGACCTCGACGAGCAGGTCGCGGAGTTCCGCGACCGGCCGCAGGAGACGCCGTCTCGCTGTGTGCGTCCCTCGACGCGACGTACTGCAAGGCCCGACTCGACCGGCGGATCGTGTCTCACGCCGGCGACACGGTCTCCTCGCCGTCACCTGCGCTCTCGAGTGCGCCCGAAGGGATTCGAACCCCTGACCTCTTGATCCGTAGTCGGCCCGGAGCAACTGCTGAGCGTGCTGCCTGGTCCGCGGCGCTCCATGCAGGGCCACCAGTTGACCGTGCGGCGGGTGCTGTCGTGCCCGTTGGTCCGGCCAGTGCTGAGAACTCCGTGAGCAGTCCCGTTGGCAGCCGTGGAGGCAGTGGCCGCGCACCCCCGACGGCCTCGGCTAATGACCAACAACGGTCCTCCGACGCGTGGGCATCTTCGACGGCAACAGGAGGTAACCGGCCCTATCCGACCTGCCGCAGTACGAGGGGCGACGGCGACTAGCCCCACCTATGAGTCGTCAGTCCCAGTCGCCGTCGAGCGGCGGTGAGTCCACGATTCCGAAGATGACGCTCGACTCGTCGTAACCGGCCTCGATGCGAACCTGCACGTTGACCGACTCGCGCAGGACGTCAGCCGCGTGGGTGAGCGCAATCTGCAGCAGTTCCAACGTGGTGTCCGCGATCCGCACGACGAGCGTCCGTTGCGGGACCTCCACCCACAGCGCGGTGCCTGACCACTTTGGCACGCGCTCGACCCTCGTCGTCAAGGTCCAGTCGATGATGCCGGGGATGTACGGGTGCTCCTCGTCCACTGCCCGAGGCTATTGCCGAACAGCAGGGTGCCGGTCCCGAACGGCGGCTACGTGCCGTTCCTAAGTTCGGCGGCGAGCGGGA
>JAOPWW010000040.1 GCA_025965495.1 Frankiales bacterium | reverse complement strand
GAGACGCCCAGCCGCCTCCTGCGCCGCCCGCTCCGCGGCCGCGACGGCCTTGCTGTCACGTGTCAGCGCTTCCGCCGGCGCGGCGTCCGCGGTGTCGGGCGCCACCGCACCCTCGAGGTCCGGGCTGCCGAAGCCGGCGTAGGACAGCGCGCGCACCAGCCGTCCGCTCTGCACGGCGCGAGCGGCGCCGGGGTCGGCGAGCGCTGCCTCAAGCGTGGCCTCCACCTCCGCGCGGACCGCCGTCGGCACGTCCCGTCCCGCCAGGTCGACGGCGCGCTCCGTGACGGCGCTGACGAGGGCCCGGCGCTGCTCGCCGAGCTCGCGCAGCGCCTGCCCGCTGCCGGCCTGCTGGGCCTGCGCGAGCTGTGCGCCGAGGTCCAGCAGCTGGGCGACGAGGTCGGGTTCGGCGCGCAGGAGGAGGTTGACCAGGTGGGCGCTCGCGGTCGGCCGGCGCAGCCCCGCGAGCTCCTTGGCGCGAGGGCGGTCGCCGTCGCTGCGGGCCTGCTTGACGGCGGCGTCGCGCGCGGCGGTGAACTCCTCCGGAGGCAGCGCGTACAGGTCCGGCGACACGCGTGCAGTCTGCCCGGGCGGGGGAGGAGCAGCCGTGACCTGACCCTCGCACCCTGGAGCCTCCCGTGGCCGAGTCCTCGATCCCCGCCTCCGACCTCCCGCCCGGCGCCGTCGGCCGGGCCGGCCCGTGGACCGTCGCGAACCGGGGCGGGGACCTGCGTGCGGTCTCCTCCCGTTGCCGGCACCAGCTCGCGGACCTGTCGAAGGGCTCGCTCGACGCGGACGGCTGCCTGGTCTGCCCGTGGCACGGCGCGAAGTACGACCTCGACAGCGGGCGGATGGTCGAGGGGCCCAGGGGGTTCCTGGGCTACGTCGGCAAGACCCCCGGCTACGAGCAGCTGGTCAAGGGGTACGCGCAGGTGCTCCGGCTGAAGACCAGGGTGGCGCAGCTGCGCGGGGACAGGGTCGTCGTCCCGGACTGAGTCCGCGCGCAGCGCGAAACTGTCGGACGTCGGTCGTAGGGTCGAGGGACGCACCGAGCAGTCCCTCAGACAGGAGTCAGCGATGGCGAACGACAGCGGCGGGCAGGACCGCGTCAGCCGGTCCGGCGAGCAGGCCGAGGAGGCGGTCGCCGAGACGGCCTCCGACGTCCACGAGCGGGTCGACAAGCTGACCGACGACGTCGACGCGCTGCTGGACGAGATCGACGACGTCCTCGAGGAGAACGCCGAGGAGTTCGTGCGCGGTTACGTGCAAAAAGGGGGCCAGTGAACCTCCGCTGCGAACATGAAGAAGACGTGCCGCGACTGCGGTGAGCAGAAGTCGGTCGAGGAGTTCTCGCCGTCGACCAAGAACCGTGACGGGCGCGTCTCCTACTGCCGTGACTGCTTTCGAGTCCGGAGTCGCACGTACCGCGACAAGGCCGCCGGCGGACCTCAGGCCCGGCGCTCGGCCGTTCGTGCGTCCTCGCCCGCGGTGAAGTGGTGCCCCAGTTGCCAGCGGGAACGTCCCCGCGACGAGTTCGGCAAGAACCGGTCGTCCGGCGACGGTCTGACGAGCTACTGCAGTCCCTGCCACAACGCCATCACGCGCGGCAACGTCCTGCGCAACCACGGCAGCACCCGCGACTTCCACCTGCGCCGCCGCTACGGCCTGGACAGCGCTGACGTCGCGCGCATGGTCGCCGACCAGGGCAGGACGTGCGCCCTCTGCCGGGCGCGGAGCCCCCAGCACGTCGACCACGACCACCTGACCGGGCTGGTCCGCGGCATCCTCTGCTCCACCTGCAACCAAGGCCTCGGCAACTTCGCCGACGACGCCGCCCGCCTCCGTCTGGCCGCGGACTACGTCGAGGGCCACAGCTGGCAGAAGGTCCGGGAAGCGGTCGGCGTCGTGCGCCTGGTCGCGCCGCGCCCGGGGCCCGAGGCTCGACCCGCCGTCGACCTGGGACCGCTGCTGGCAGCCGCTCGTCGGCGGGCCGCTGCGCCCCGGCGGCGGCCGCGCCTCTCCGCGGTGGCGCGACGCCACCGCTGAGACCACGGCCCGAGCGCGACAGCCAGCACCTCCGCTCTTGCGAGGAGACCTCGGCGGCTGCCCCCGAGCGGTCGGCCGGCCCCGCGTGTGGTGGGGTGGGGCCTCCGCGGCAGACGCAGCGCCGCACCTCGACCGACGGACGGAGTGACCGAGATGTCAGACGCACCGGGGCTGCACGGCCGCCTGCCGGCCTCCTTCACGGCCCCGGGGTCGTCCTCGTTCTCGGACTTCCTGCGGGTCGCCGCTCCGGACCTGCTCCCGCAGGACCGGACGCTCCCGCCCGGCGCCGTCGTCGACGCGCCCCACGGCACGACCATCGTGGCCGTCACCCACGCCACCGGCGTCGTGATGGCCGGCGACCGTCGCGCCACGATGGGCAACGTCATCGCGCAGCGCGACATCGAGAAGGTCTTCCCGGCCGACGAGTACAGCGTCGTCGGCATCGCCGGGACCGCCGGCCTCGCGATCGAGATGGTCCGGCTGTTCCAGGTCGAGCTCGAGCACTACGAGAAGCTCGAGGGCAGCGTGCTGAGCCTGGACGGCAAGGCCAACCGCCTGTCAGCGATGATCCGCGGCAACCTGGGCATGGCGATGCAGGGCCTGGCCGTCGTCCCGCTGTTCGCCGGCTTCGACCTCGAGCGAGGCGCCGGCCGGATCTTCAGCTACGACGTCACCGGTGGCCGGTACGAGGAGCACAGCTTCCACTCGGTCGGCTCGGGCTCGGTCTTCGCGCGCAGCGCGCTGAAGAAGCGCTACCGCGACGACGTCAGCGAGTCCGACGCCGTCGCGCTGGCCGTCGACGCGCTGTACGACGCCGCCGACGACGACTCCGCCACGGGCGGACCGGACCTCACCCGCAAGATCTACCCGGTCGTCATGACGGTGACGGACGAGGGCCTGCGCCGGCTGTCCGACGACGAGGTGGGCGAGGTCGTGCAGACGGTCGTCGACGCCCGCATGACTCGGCCGGGCGGCTGAGCCGCATGACCCCGCAGCCCGCACCGAAGGAGAGCCTGTCGTGACGATGCCGTTCTACATGTCGCCCGAACAGGTCATGAAGGACAAGAGCGACTACGCCCGCAAGGGCATCGCCCGCGGCCGCTCGGTCCTCGCCATGACCTACGTCGACGGCATCCTGTTCGTCGGGGAGAACCCGAGCAACGCGCTGCACAAGATGAGCGAGATCTACGACCGGATCGCCTTCGCGGCCGTCGGGAAGTACAACGAGTTCGAGAACCTGCGGCTGGCCGGCGTGCGGTACGCCGACATGCGTGGCTACCAGTACGACCGCAGCGACGTGACGAGCCGCGGCCTGGCGAACGCCTACGCCCAGACGCTCGGCGCCGTGTTCACCGAGGCGTCCAAGCCCTACGAGGTCGAGCTGGTCGTCGCCGAGGTCGGGGCGACGCAGGCCGAGGACCAGCTCTACCGGCTCACCTACGACGGGTCCGTGGCCGACGAGCACGGCTTCGTCGTCATGGGCGGGCAGGGCGAGCCCATCGCGACCGTCCTGCGGGAGCGGCACGACCCGAGCGCCTCCCTGCAGGACGCCCTGACCCTGGCGGTCGAGGCGCTGTCCAAGGCGGGCCCCGACGGGGAGCCCCGCACCCTGGTCGCCGACGGGCTCGAGGCCGCGGTCCTGGACCGCACCCGCCCCCGACGCGCCTTCAAGCGGCTGCTGACCCCCCAGCTCGCCCGCCTGCTCGGCGACCCGGCCGACACCGCCCCGACCGACCCGCCGCCGTCGAGCACCGCCTCGCCGACCACGCCCTCGCCGAACACACCCTCGCCGAACACGCCCTCGCCGACCACCCCGGAGTCCTCCGCATGACCCGCACGCCCCGCTGGGCCGCCGCCGCCGTCCTGGCCCTCGCCCTGTCCGCCTGCGGCGGTGGCGGGGACGACCCGACGCTGGGGTCGTCCTCCGCGGCCCCCACCGCCGCGACCACCGCCGTCACCTGCACGCTCAAGCCGGTGACCATCCCGGCCCCCGCGTCCGTGAGCAAGGACCTCAGCACCAAGCCGGCCGTCCCGGTGAACACCGGCCCGGTCCCGACGCAGGTGCAGGTCGCCGACGTCGTCGTCGGGACAGGCGCTGTGGCCGGGGAGGGCGCGGCCGTCGAGGTCAAGTACGTCGGCGCGGGCGACAAGACCGGCAAGGAGTTCGACTCCTCCTGGAAGGGCGGCCCGGACAGCACCCTGCCGTTCCGCATCTGCGGCACCGAGCAGGAGGGCGACCTCATCCCGGTCGTGCCCGGCTTCAGCGTCTCCCCCCTCGGCATGAAGGTCGGCGGCCGGCGCCTCGTGCGCATCCCCAGCGCTCAGGGCTACCCCGACGGCATCCCGGAGGCGGGCGTGCAGCCCGGCGACGCGATCACGTTCGTCATCGACCTGGTGAAGGTGCGCTGAGCCCGGGTACCCCCCGGGCATGGCCGAGCTGAGCAGGTCGCAGCAGGACGAGCTCCCGTCGACGGTGGCGCGCTCCGACGAGCACGCGCAGGCGACGTGGGCCGCGACCCACGACAGCGCCGTGCAGAGCTACGGCGAGGGCGAGCAGGCGCACCGCACGGCCTTCGCGGCGCTCAAGCACGGCTACGAGAAGGTCGGCGACCACTGGGAGCCCAAGGCCGAGAAGGGGCCGAGCGACCCGCAGGCCGCCCGGTCGACGGACGCGGGCAGCGCGCAGGCCCGCCCGACGGCGGGTGGTGTGGACGCGAACGCCTCGAAGGCGCACCTCTACGACCTCGCGAAGCGGCTCGGCGTCGAGGGGCGGTCGAGGATGCGCAAGGAGGAGCTCGTCGAGGCCGTCGACCGGGCGAACCGGCGCGAGACCGCACGGGCCCGCCGGCAGGACTGAGGCTCAGGGGCGGGTCGGGCGGGACGTCCACCACGACCCGAGCAGCGCGAGCCCGACGGCCGGGACGCCGAACAGGAGCCACCACACGACCTGGGAGCGCTGCGGCGCAGCGGGGTCGAGGCGGGGACGGACGTCGATGTGCTGGGCGGCCGCGACCTGGCGCACCGCCCTGCCGCCCCCGGGCACGGGTGGTCCGGGTCGGGTGGGGTCCAGCGTCATGGTGACGGCGTCCAGGGGCTGCAGCAGCCCCCAGCCTCGGGCGTCGTCGCGAGCGCCCCGGACCGGGCGGTCGGCGGACGCCTCGAGGCGGTAGGCGATCTCCTGCGGGGTCGCGGTCGGGTAGACCTGCGCGACGAGGGCGGCGGCCGCCGACGTGTACCCGGTGGCCATGCTGGTGGAGTCGCCCTGCAGCAGGCAGTCACCGCGGTCCAGGTAGCTGGTCGCGACCTCGGCGCCGACCGCCACGAGGTCGACGTGGGGACCACGCACGCTGTCGGCCGCCACCTGGTCGTCGACGTCGACGGCGCCGACGGCGAGGGCCCCGGGGGAGGCGCCGGGGTAGTGGGGGGTGTCGCGCTTGTCGGTCGTGGTCTGCCGGTTGCCGGCGCTGGCGACCACGAGCGAGCCGCGGCGCAGTGCGTAGGCGACGGCGGCGTCCAGACGAGGGTCGGGGGTGGGCTGGCTCATCGAGACGTTGATGATCCTGGCGCCGCGGTCGGCGGCGATGCGGATCCCGGCCGCGATCCGGCCGGCGTCGGGCTGCCACTTCTTGGCCAGGGCGGCGTCGTCGTCGGCCTCGTAGACCCGGATCGGCAGGATCTTGGCGTCCCGCGCCAGGCCGATGACGCCGGAGCCCTTGATCTTGCGGGCGGCGATCGTGCCGGCGACGGCGGTGCCGTGGCTGGTCGCGTCGGTCCAGCCGTTCTGGTCGGGATCACCGGGCAGCAGGCTGACCCCGGGCAGCACGGCACCGGCGAGGTGGGGGTTGCGGTGGTCGACGCCCGAGTCGACGACCGCCACGACGACGCCCTCGCCCGTCGTGCGCTGCCACGTGCGCAGGGCTCCGAACCGGCTCAGCGCGTAGGGCCGGGACGGGATGAGCTGGAAGGTGTCCTTGTTGCAGGGCGTCGCTGCGGTCTGCGCCCGGGCGGGGACCGGCGCCGCCAGCAGGACGAGCCCTACCGCGAGGACCAGGCTCGCGGGCCTCCTCACGGGCCCGTCCGCGCGGACACGACCTGCTGGGCGGCGGTGGCCGACAGCTCGGGCCCGTCGCGCAGCGCCTCCAGCCAGGACGTCGGCACGGCGGTCAGCGGCACGCCGGCGTACCCCAGCTGCGCCTGGACCTGCTCCTCGGGCGCCCCGAGCGCGTACCGCGAGGCTGTCTGGTCGACCAGGAAGACCGTGCCGCGGTTGACGATGCCGCCGGAGACGGCGCGCACCAGGGCGCCGCGCGCCGGCTCGACGACGGCGTCGGAGGTGGTCGCGGGCAGGGCCTGCCCGTCGACGGGGACGGCGAGCTGGACGGAGGGCAACTGGTCCGGCGAGGCGGTCAGCAGCGCGCACGCCACGGGCTCGTTCAGGGGGGTCGGCGGGACCTGCGGCCACTCCTCGGGCTCCAGCGCCTCGGTCGTGCGCAGCGAGGCGACCTCGGCCTGGCTGACCTTCACCGGGCGGCCCGCCCGCCCGCCTGCACCGACCGCGTAGAGCGCCGCCGCCACCGGGCTCAGCGGGGACAGCCCCTGCGGCGTCAGCAGGTAGGTCCGGTCGGCGCCGCCGGCCTCGGGGACCAGGACCAGCGTGCCGTAGACGCTGGCGCCGCCGGGCCGGGGTGCTCCGGGAGGCAGCGGCTTGCCGACGTACACCGCCGTCAGGGGAGCGAGGTCGGGGCCGGCAGGGAACAGGTCCAGCCAGCGGCCCGGTGCGGGGACGGGGTCGACGGCGTCGAGCCCGAGCGCCCGCAGGGTGGCCGTCTGGGCGCGGGTCGACACCCGCAGCCGGCTCCTGCCGGTCACGACGACGAGGTCGCGACCGCTGCGCACGAGGACGGCGCTGCCCTCGGGTGCCGGCGCCGCGCCGGGCGCGCGGGCCAGCCGCTGGCGGGTGCGACCCTGGCGGTCCAGGCAGGAGGTCCAGCCGGTCTCGACCAGCGCCTTCGGGTCGGGGAGCGCGTCGGGCGCCCCGACGATCCCGACGCTGTCGCCGCGGTCCTCCAGGGCGATCTTCTCGTCCGGGGCCAGGACCACGCGGAAGTCCTCCGCGGGCAGCAGCAGGCGCGCCGACGTCGTGTTCGCGACCGGGTAGAGCTTCCCGCTGGTCGCGACGTAGCGCGCGCCGCTGTCCCGGGCGACGACGAGGGTGTTGTCGTCCCAGCCGGCCGGCAGCCCCGGCCGCAGGAACCCGCCGACGGCCGCGCCGACGACGAGCAGGACCGCGAGGGCGAGCCCCGCGAGGACGGCCCGCAGCGGGTGGCCGGGCTCGAGCTCGCGACCACCGGGCGACCCGCTGACGAACGCCGTGACGAGCCGCCGCCGGTTGAAGGCGTGCGCCTCCACGAGGTCGCGCTTGCTGGCCACCTGCGGTGCTCAGTCCCGTCCGGCTCGCCTAGCGAGCGTGCTTGGGACGGCGACGTCCGCGCTGCAGCACCGCGCCGACGAGGACCAGGGCCGCACCGATGCCGGCGAGGTCGTCGGTCGGGGCACCGGTCCGGGCGAGGCGCTGACCGACGGTGGTGGTGGTCGTGGAGCCGCCGGCCGGCAGGGCGCGGGGCCGCACGACGGAGGCTCCCGGCTGGAGCCGGCAGGTCAGGAGAGCGGGGTCGCAGGCCACGGACGTCGTGACGGAGCCGTCGCTGGACACGCCGGACGCGGGCCGGCCGCCGAGGGC
>JAOPWW010000190.1 GCA_025965495.1 Frankiales bacterium | reverse complement strand
CCCGCGACCTCGACGAGGAGAGCGAGAGCGCGCTCCGGCAGCGCCGGCCCGGCGTCGTCCCGCTGGTGCACTCCACCCGGGCGTGGGAGTCCTTCGACGTCCCGGGGTCGCCGTACTTCGTGCTGGTGTCCGGGGGCCGGGTCGTGGGGGAGGGCTCGGGCGCGTCGTGGACCCAGGTCGCCGACCTGCTGGGCCAGTCCCGGCGCGACTCCCGCGGCCGACGGCGCGAGGCGCGCGACGAGGTCGCCCTGCTGTCCGCCGGCATCGCCCCCGGCCACGAGTCCCTGACGCCGTGACCGACCTCGGCCTGCTGCTCGTCGGCCTGCCCCTCGCCGCGGTCGCCGCCCTGCGCGCGACCTGGTCACCCTGAGGACTGTCGATGCTCACCAGCATCAGCCCGCTCGGTGAGCAGGCACGCGGACAGCGCTACGGCCTCACGGTGGCGGCACACCTGCTCGGCGGGGCGCTCGGCGGGGCCACGACCGGCGTGGTCCTCGGGAGCGTCGGGGCGGTGCTCGGGCTGCCCGCGTGGCTGGTGGTGCCGGTGCTGGCGGCCGCGGCCGCGGCGGACCTGCGCGGCGTCCGCCTCGGCCGCCGGCAGGTCGACGAGGACTGGCTGGCCCGCTACCGCGGCTGGGTCTACGGCGGCGGGTACGGCTACCAGCTCGGCCTCGGCGTCGTCACCGTGGTGACCAGCGCCGCCACCCCGGCTCTGCTGGCCGTCCTCGTGCTGAGCGCGTCGCCCCTGGCCGGGCTGCTGCTCGGGGCGCTGTTCGGGCTCGTCCGCGGGCTGCCGCTGCTCGCGCTGCGCAGGGCGACCACCCCGCAGGCACTGCGCACGGCCGCGGCTCGCGTCGAGCAGCTGGCCCGTCCGGCCTCCCGCGCCACCGTCGCGGCCCTCGTGCTCGGCGCCGTCACCGCAGGGGCCCTCGCGTGAGGCTGTCCTCGGGTGGGCTCGACGTCGGCCTCCCGCCCGGCTTCGAGGTGCGGGTCAAGGCCCAGCCGCCGTCCGGCCTGGACGGCAGCCGCAACCTGCTGCTGCACGCCGCGACGGTCCCGCTCCCCGCCGAGCGGGGGGACTTCGGCAGCGGCGTCTGGGAGCTGCTCGGTCCCGACGACGTGTTCGTCAGCCTGCTCGAGTACGACGCCGAGGACGCCGGGACGGTCCTGTTCGAGGCGCAGGGCCTGCCGGTCGTGCGGCCGGGGGACTTCTCGCCGGCGGCCATGCAGCGCCAGCTCGCCGGCCGCAGCGGCGCGCAGTGGTTCTTCACCGTCTCGGGCCGCCCCTTCTGCCTCTACGCCGTCCTCGGCAGCCACGCGCGCCGGGCCGCCGGGGCCGCCACCGTCAGCCGCCTGCTCCGCTCGATGCACGTGGAGGCCCGATGACCGCGACCACCGACGCCCTGGCCGGGCTGGAGGAGGCCGGCCACGAGGTCCGGGCCAGCACCCTCAGCCAGCGCGCCGTCGACCGCGTCACCGGCTGGCTCGCGGGGCGGACCAGCCGCCGGGGCTTCCTGGTGCGCGCCGGCCTCGTCGGCACGGCCCTTGCCGTCGACCCCACCGGCTACCTCCTGCGCCCCGGCACGGCCTACGCCAGCGTCTGCGGTCCGGGGACCGGCAGCACCTCGGGCTGGACCGTCTTCTGCGCCACGATCAACGACGGCGTCAACACCTGCCCGCCGGGGAGCATCGCGGCCGGCTGGTGGAAGGCCGACGGCGCCAGCCTGTGCGGTGGCAAGGCCCGCTACATCGTCGACTGCAACGCCACCTGCAGCCGGTGCTCGAGCCCGGGGGCCCGCGCCGGCATCTGCTCCTCGAGCTGCTGGTCGTGCCACTGCACCGGGAGCGTCAAGGGCAGCTGTGACCAGCGGAAGAACTGCTGCAACGCCTTCCGCTACGGCCAGTGCAACACGCAGGTCCGCCAGGTCGGGGCGGTGCAGTGCCGGGTCGTGTCCTGCACCCCGCCGTGGACGTGGGAGAACTGCTCGACGGCGCCCGCCACCGACAACCGGACCCGCGACCACAACAGCGACCACCTCCCGCTGGCCTGGACCCCCCTGACCGCGCGGTACACCGCCCTGGGGGAGAACGGCTCGGTGCTCGGCGCGAGCGTCTGGCGGGAGTTCGCCGTCGGGGGCGGGAGGGCCCAGCGCTACCAGCGCGGCCGGATCAGCTGGTCGGCGGGCACCGGGGCGCACGAGACCGTCGGAGCCGTCAGCACGCGGTTCGTCGTGCTGGGCGCCGAGGCCGGGGTGCTGGGCTTCCCGGTCGGGCCGCCGTCGACGACGGGCACGGGCCGGGCGAGCCGGTTCCAGCGCGGCCGGATCTCCTGGAGCCCCGCCACCGGCGCCTGGGAGACCCTCACCGAGATCGCCGTGCGCTACGAGCGCGAGGGCGCCGAGGGCGGGCGCCTCGGGTACCCGGTCGCAGCCGAGGCCTCGGTCGGGCCGGGACGCACCAGCGTGTTCGAGCGCGGCCTGATCGCCTTCACCCCCGCCACCGGCGCCGTCGTCCTGGGCCGGGCTGCGGCGGTCCGCTACACCGCGACCGGAGGGCCGCTCGGCCCGCTCGGCCTCCCGACGGCGGACGAGACCGCGCTGCCGGACGGCGGCACGGCGACGACCTTCGAGCACGGGCGGATCTCCACGTCGCCGGCGACCGGCGCCTGGGACGTGCGCGGGGCGATCGCCGACCGCTACGTCGAGACCGGCGCGGAGCAGGGCCCGCTCGGCTACCCGACCGGTCCGGAGGAGGTCCCCTCGCCCGGACTGCGGCGCAGCCCGTTCCAGCACGGCCGGATCACGCTCGACGAGACCACCGGCGCGGTGACCGTGGAGACCGACGCACCGCCCGCCGAGCCCACCCCGACGCCGACCGCCATCCCGACGCCGACGGACACTCCGACGCCGACGGACACCCCGACGCCGACCGCCACAGCGACCCCCTGACAGACGGCGACGGCCGCCTCGCAGCAGTGCTGCGGGCGGCCGTCGGTCGTGCGTGTGCGGGACTCAGTCGTCCCAGGGCCCGAAGTCGTTCACGGGGTCGTTCCTCTCTGGTGCCGGCAGCGAGCGATCTGCGCTGCGGCGTCTGACAGTGCCTGCCTCGTGCTCAGCGCACGGGGTCGAGGCGGGGAGGGACCGGAGGCTGATCGCGCTCCGGGCAGCCGCTGGGCGGGCTGCTAGGGGGTGCAACGGTGCTGGAGTCGATGCTGTTCCCGTCGGCAGTCTGCCCACACTCCTGAACCGTTGTCACGTGGCGGCTACGGCTTGTAGGACGTCCGTCCGAGCGGTCGCGGTGCGCGCGGGCGGGTCGCCGGGGCGGGGGAGGGGCCGGGCTGGCAGCGGGGGCACCAGTAGGTGAGGCGCGCGAACGGGGCCGGTCCCTGCTCCGCCGACAGGACCCGGGTGCGGCAGCGACGGCAGGGCCGGCCGGTCCGCTCGAACACCCAGTGGTCCTCGCCGGCCCGCAGCGACCCCGTCGTCGACTGCTCCCAGCGCTGCTTGTTGGCGTCCATCAGCCGCCGTCCCTTCTCCGCCAGCGTCCGCAGGTCCGGCACGTCCCGCACCCGGGTCCACGGCGACAGCCCCCGCACGAACAGGACCTCGCACCGGTAGAGGTTGCCGAGCCCGGCGAGCTTGCGCTGGTCGAGCAGGGCGGTCCCGACCTCGGCGTCGGGGTCGGCCAGGAGGTTGGCGACGACGACGTCGGGGTCCCAGTCCGGCCCGAGGGCGTCGGGGCCGAGGTGACCGACGACCGAGTCCTCGTCCGCGGTCTCGAGCAGCTCGAGGACCGGCATCCGGTAGCCGACGGCGTCGACGTCGTCGGTGCTGAGCACGACCCGGACCTGCCAGTCGGGCCCGCCGGACCAGCGTGCCCCGGGCGCGTACAGGTGCCAGGAGCCGTCCATGCGGAAGTGGGTGTGGAGGGTCAGCCCGCCGGAGAGCCGGGTCAGCATGTGCTTGCCGCGCGGGACGACCTCGAGCACGGTGCGGCCGGTCAGGTCGGTGGTCGCGAGCTGCGGGACCCGGAAGTCCGTGCGGGTGAGGACCCGGCCGGCGAGGGCCTCGTGCATCCGCTGCGCCGCGAGCCAGACGGTGTCGCCCTCAGGCACGAGGGCCCCGGCTGTACCCCGGCCGTCCGGACAGCCGCCGGGTCCGCGACCCGAACGACTCCTCGTTCACCCCGCGGCGCAGCCCCGGGCGGGTCGGCCGCTCCTCGAGCGAGGGGAAGGGGCCGGGCTGGCAGGACGGGCACCACCAGGTCTCGCGCGCGTAGGGCGCGCCCGTGCTGTCGCGGAACACCACCGGCGTCCCGCAGCGGCGGCAGGGGCGCTCGGCCCGGCCGTAGACCCAGTGGGTCATGCCACGGCGGGTGTCGCCGGTGGTGACCTGCCCGGGGTGCTCCAGGGAGTGCTGCATCATCCGGCGGGCGAGGCGCACGGTGGCGCGCAGGTCGACGTCGCGGACCGGCGTCCAGGGGGAGTGGCCGCGCAGGTAGCACGTCTCGACCGCCCAGAGGTTGCCGATGCCGGCGAGGTCCTTCTGGTCCAGCAGCGCCTCCACCAGCGGCCGGTCCGGGTCGGCCGCCAGCCGGCGCAGGGCCTCGTCCTCGTCCCAGTCGTCGGCCAGGATGTCCGGCCCCAGGTGCCCGACGACGTCGGCCTCGCGGTCGGTCGCCACCAGCTCCAGCACCGGCATCCGCAGCGCGTACGCCGTCGGGCCGTCGGTCCGGAGGACCAGCCGCACCTCGTCGTCGAAGGACCGCGGCAGGACCTTGCCGGGGCCGACGACCTGCCAGGCGCCGTCCATCTCGAAGTGGGTGTGGAGCGTGATCCCGCCCGAGAAGCGGGTCAGCATGTGCTTGCCGTAGGAGTCGAAGGCCGTGACGGTCCGGCCGGACAGGTCGGCGGTGGCGTGCTGCGGCACCCGGAAGTCGGACGTGACGACGGTCCGGCCGACCAGCTGCTCGCGCATCCGCCGGGCGGCCTTCCAGACGCTGTCTCCCTCCGGCACCCCTCCAGCGTGCCCCGAGACGGAGTTGTGACCCGCGCGACCCCGGTCCGGTCGCGATCGGAGGCAGGAACGGGCCCCCTGGCGTAGAAGTCTGTGCAGACCGCGTGCAGGAGTCCCTGCAGGCGGGGTCGTCTCCCCGGAAGGCCGGTCCCTTGCGTCGTCGCCCCCTGCTCCTGCTCACGACCGGGTTGCTGTCCGTCAGCGCCCTGTCGGCGGGCCTGCTGCCCTCCGCCTCCGCCGCCCCGGCGCTCTCGGCCCACCTGCTGCGCCCCGCCGTCGGACCCGACGCCGGCGGCTTCCCCGGGGCGGAGGTGGCCGTCGGCGACCGCGACGGCCGCGGTCCCGTCCTGGCGCCGCTGGCCTCGGCGAAGGCCGCCGTCGCCGCGTTCGGCGCCGACACCCAGGTCGCCTGGAACCGCTACGGCACCCCGAGCACGCTGGTGCGCTCCGGCGGCTGGCTCGCCCAGGGTCTGCCGGCCGGCAGCGCCGAGCAGACGGCCCGCGCCTTCCTCGCCGCCCGCCCCGGCCTGCTGGGCATGTCCGCCGCCGACGTCGCGCGCCTGACGCTGGTCAGCAGCACCCTGCTGTCGGGCTCGACCGCCCACGCAGTCCTGTTCCGCCAGAGCGTCGACGGCATCCCGCTCACCGAGGACGGCCTCGTCACGGTCGGCGTCCGCGACGGCGGTGTCGCCAGCCTGACCTCGACCGCGGTCCCGACGTCGGTGCTCGGCACCCTGTCCTCCCGCACCCCCACCCTGTCGGTGCAGCAGGGCGTGCTCGCGGCCGCGAAGGACGCCGGCATCACCACGCTGTCCCTGGGCGACCTGACAGTGACCACCCGGATCGGCGGCGGCGGCTTCACCGAGGTGCTCGCCAAGGGCCTCGCCCAGGTGCAGCGCGGCCGCCTGCGCGCCCTCGCCACCACCGACCGCGGCACCCGCCTGGTGTGGGAGACCGCGATCCAGGACGTCGCCGGGGGCCGCGCCACCGCCGTCGTCAGCTACGTCGACGCCCTG
Source organism: Frankiales bacterium (assembly GCA_025965495.1). Taxonomy (GTDB): domain Bacteria; phylum Actinomycetota; class Actinomycetes; order Mycobacteriales; family SCTD01; genus RYN-122. The sequence continues at coordinate 2,828 of JAOPWW010000190.1, read as the reverse complement.
TCGGGCAGCGTCCTGCTGCGTCGCGACGCCGTCGACACCCTCGCGGCCGGCACCCGCTCCAGCGCCGGCATGCGCTCGGTCGGCCTCCGGACCCAGGCCGCCCCCAGCGGCGGCCCGATCAGCGGCACCTACTCCGCGACCGCCTGCTCGGCCCCGATCCCGCTGACGGTCCCCGCCGGCACGCGCACGATCGCCGTCGTCGCGGCCGCGGCCAACCCCGCCAACGACATCACGATCAACATCAACCGCAACGGCGTGCTGGCGGTCAAGGGCGACACCGGCACCAGCCCGGACGCCGCGACCTACTCGCTGGCCGCGCCGTCCGCCGCGAGCGACGTCTTCACCACGCAGGTCTGCCCCTACGACGCCAACCAGCTCGCGCCGTTCGCCTTCGCGGGCTCCTACGCCACGACCGACCAGGTGGCCGGCTCGCTGTCCGCGCTGCCGTCCCTGCCGGGCGACCTGACCGGCCAGTCGGGCGTGCAGGGCCCGCCGATGTTCGACTACTTCCCGTCCAACCCGACCCTGCCGGTCGCCGGCAAGGCCTCCCCGGACGACCGCAAGACGGTCTGCAGCGGCAGCCCCAAGCAGGTCAGCAGCAAGGACCTCACCGCCTGCGACATCTTCACCTACAACGACACCAGCCCGCTGCCCTACGACGCCGACGGCCTCACCGGCCTGCCGACGTTCACCACCCTGGGCAACAACGCCGTCACCACCAACGCCCAGCTGTCGACGTCGCTGACGCCCGGGCCGCCCACCGTCTCGCCGCTGAGCCCGACCCGCGACTACGCGCCGGCGTTCACCGACTCCTGGCACACCAGCAGCTGCGACCCGGCCTCGCTGCTCGACCCCACCAAGCGGGCCGACGTCGACGCCGCGATCGTCAACCTGTTCACCGGTCACAACCGCATCCACGACTTCGCCTACCGCCTCGGCCTCACCGAGGAGCGCGGCGCGATGCAGACGAGCAACTTCGGCAAGCCGGGCGCGCAGGCCGACCCCGAGCTGGGCAACGCCCAGAACGCGGCCATCACCCAGTACGCGATCACCGGCACCGAGCCGGCCACCACGCCGGCCGGCGGACTGCCCGTCACCGGCCGCGACAACGCCAACCAGATCACCGAGCAGGACGGCGTCCCGGGCATCACCAACCAGTACCTGTTCCAGTCGCTGCTGGGCTTCTACGCCCCCTGCGCCGACGGCGACCTCGACGCCACCGTCTTCCTGCACGAGTACACCCACGCCATCAGCAACCGCCTCGTCGGCGGCCCCGACACCGGCCTGTCCGGTCAGCAGGGCGGCTCGATGGGCGAGAGCTGGAGCGACCTGGTCGCGATCGAGTACCTGCAGGCCTTCGGCCTGGCCGGCAAGCGCGGCGAGGACCCGTACGCGCTCGGCGCCTACGCCACGGGCAACAAGGTCCAGGGCATCCGCGACTTCAACCTGCGGCCCAGCGCCAACCCGCTGAACTACAGCGACATCGGCTTCGACTCGACCGGCCCGGAGGTCCACGCCGACGGCGAGGTCTGGAACGGCATCCAGATGACCGTCCGCGAGGCGCTCATGAAGAAGTACGACGCGAAGTACCCGTCCACGAACGCCGCGCTCGAGGCCGCCTGCGCCCTCGGCCGGACCGCCACGGGTGCGGTCGCCCCGACCTTCGACGGCTGCCCCGGTGACCGCCGCTGGATCACCTACCTGTTCGACGGGATGATCCTGGAGGCCAGCGGCACGCCGTCCATGGTCGACATCAAGAACACGATGCTCGCGGCCGACACGCTCCGCAAGAGCGGCGACCAGGCCACGATGGCGGCGGCGTTCGCCTCCCGCGGCCTCGGCGTCAAGAGCGCCAGCAAGACCACCGAGGACACCGACCCGACGCCGAGCTTCGCCAGCCCCGTCTCCTCGGCCAACCAGACGACGACCTTCCGGCTCGTCGACGCCGCCACCGGCAAGGCCGTCAAGGGCAAGGTCTTCATCGGCGACTACCAGGCCCGCAGCACGCCCATCGCCACGACCCTCGGCGGCAAGAACCCCGGCGCCACCACCGGCCTGGTCGCCGGCACCCACCGGCTGTACGTCCAGGCGGCGGGCTACGGCCTGCAGCGCTCGACGCTGACGGCCAAGGCCGGCGCCACCGTCACCCGGACGGTGGAGCTCGTGCCGAACCTCGCCTCGCCCGTCCGCGGCGCCACGGTCAGCGCCCCCGGCGCGGTCCGGGCCAAGGACGTCATCGACGAGGACGAGGGGACCAACCTCGGCTTCGACGGCGCGGCCGCCACGACCAAGGTCGCCGGCCGGTCGGTCGTCGTCGACCTCGCCGGCGCGGGCGCCAGCACCGTCAAGGCGATCGCGGTCAGCGCTCTCGGGCGCCCCGCGGACGCCAACGTCGCCACCGACGTCCAGGGCCGCCTGATCGGCCTGCGCGCCTTCGACCTGCAGGCCAGCACCGACGGCGGGAAGACCTACAGGACCGTCTACACGAGCCCGTCGGACTACTTCCCGGTCGTCGCCCCCCGCGCGACCGCGCCGACGACGAACCTGCGCACGGTCACGCTGCCCAAGGCCGTCCGGGCCGACCACCTCAAGCTCGTGGTCCGCACGAACCAGTGCACCGGCCAGCCGGCCTTCCAGGGCGACCACGACGCCGACCCGCTGAACGACGCCGACTGCCTCGCCAGCGACAACGCCTACCGGGTGAACATCACGGAGTTCGAGGCCTTCGGCACCGTCCCCGCGGCCGTCACCGGCACGGGCACGGGCGGCGGCACCGGCCGCGGCACGGGCGTCACCCCGACGACCGGGTCGCTGCCGACGACCGGCGG
>JAOPWW010000543.1 GCA_025965495.1 Frankiales bacterium | reverse complement strand
CTCCTACTGGCTGGCGAACCCCGCGAAGCCCCTCACGGGCTTCCCGCTGATCGTCGGCGACGAGGGCACGGAGCGGACCCTGCGCACCCGCATCGGCCTGGTCATGACCACGAGCCGGATCGACGGGACCGACGGGAAGCCGGGCAAGGGCTTCACCCGCCAGAACCTGCAGGACCTCGTGTTCTCCGACCGCTCCTACACCGGCGAGATGGGCCGCGACGACGTCGTCGCCATGTGCAAGGGCTTTACGGGCGGCCTGGCGCCGACGAGCAGTGGCACGCCCGTCGACGTCGGGAACGCCTGCGACGTGCTCGCCGCCTGGGACCGGCACGAGGACGTCCGCAGCCGCGGGTCGCTGCTGTGGCGGGCCTTCTTCGGCGGCGCCCTCGCGGCGCAGGGCGGTCCCTGGGTCAACGCCTTCGACCCGGCCGACCCCGTGCACACCCCGAACACGGTCAACACGCAGAGCCCGGCCGTGCAGCAGGCCTTCGGCGACGCGGTCGCCTCCCTGCGGGCCTCCGGCATCGACGCCGGCGCGCAGCAGGGCAGCTACCAGTACGCCCAGCGCGGGAAGCTGAAGATCATGATCCCCGGCGGACCGGGCGACCCCGAGGGCCAGTTCAACGCCATCGCGGTCCGGACCACGGCCGGCAAGCCCGGGCTGGTCGACCCCGTGCACGGCTCGTCGTTCGTGCAGGTCGTCGGCTGGACGTCCTCGGAGTGGCCGGACGCCCGCACGATCCTCACCTACAGCGAGAGCGACAACCCGAGCTCCCCGCACTACGCCGACCAGACCCGCCTGTTCAGCAGCAAGACGTGGGTCACCGAGCGGTTCAGCCCGGCGTCGGTGAAGGGCCACGCGGTCAGCACGCTGCACCTCACCGCCTAGGGCTCAGCACGGCGGCGATCAGCGCAGGGCGTCGGCGATCTCGGCCAGCACCTCGGGTCGGGGGAGCGGCCCGAGGGCCTGCAGCGCGTAGCCGCGGTCGCCCTCGACCCACTGCAGGACGGCGTTGCCGGGCGGCTCGTCGAAGGTCGTCAGCACCGCCTCGACCCCGCGGACGGTCGGCCGGTCGCGCACCTGCGCGCCGAAGCCCGGCGGGGTGCGGCCGGGTCGTCCCAGGGCCGCGTCGCCCTCGCGGAGGGTGGCCCGGAGGCCGCTGGGTCCGAGCAGCGTCAGCGACCAGCCGGCGGCGAAGACGTCCTGACCCTCGGGCCCCTCGGTCCAGCCCTCAGGCAGGGCGCCCGGACGGAGCAGCTGCGCGCCGTCGGCGACCTGCAGGGCGTGGCCCTGTGCATCGACCAGCCGCCGACCGGCCAGCGGCTCGGTCCCGGCGACCCGGAACGAGCGCTGCTGCCCGACGAGGGTGCAGGCCGTGCGCCCCGACGGCTGCTCGCCGGTGTGCCGGGCCTCGACGTCCAGCCGCAGGTCGTCGCCGTCGGGCTCGAGGTGCCCGACGTACTCCGCGACCGCACAGGGCCCGTCGCCCTCGGGGGCACCGACGAAGGTGACGACCAGCCCGCAGGGGCCGTCGGTCCGGGCGGCGTAGGTCGGGCCGGGCACGTCCCGCGTCGCCTGCTGCAGCAGCAGCGGACCCGGCGAGGCGCTCTGCGGGCGGCAGGCGGCGGGTGCGGTCCGCAGCTCGACGTCGGCCCCGGCGGACGTGGAGCAGCCGGTCGCCGCGAGCAGCAGCAGGACGGCGGGGACGGACCTCATGCCCCTCCGACTCCGCCCGCGCCGGACCGGTTCCCTAGCCCTTGTGCAGGCTCTCGAGCACCTGGACCTGCAGCTGCTCGTCGGCGTACTGCTTGCGCAGGACCTTCTTGTCGAACTTCCCGACGCTCGTCTTCGGGACGGCGTCGATGAACGCCCACCGCTCGGGCAGCTGCCACTTCGCGATCTTGTCGGCGAGGAAGTCGCGCAGCTCCTCCGCCGTTGCGGACGCGCCCGGCGCGAGCACGACGCAGGCCAGCGGCCGCTCGTCCCAGCGCTCGTCCGGCACGGCCACGACGGCGGCCTCGAACACGGCGGGGTGGCCCATGAGGTCGTTCTCGAGTTCGACCGAGCTGATCCACTCGCCGCCGGACTTGATGACGTCCTTGCTCCGGTCGGTGATCTGCACGAAGCCCTGCCGGTCGACGGTGGCGACGTCCCCGGTGCGCAGCCAGCCGTCGGAGAACTTCTCCGGGTCGGGGTCGAGGTGGTAGGCCCCGGTCACCCACGGACCGCGGCACTGCATCTCGCCCACCGAGACGCCGTCCCACGGCAGGACCGTGCCGTCGTCGCCGACGATCCGCAGCTCGACGCCGGCGCTGACCCGCCCGGTGCGGGAGCGGTAGGTCCACTCCTGCGAGGGGTCGACGCCCTTCGGCGGGTGGGCGACGGCGGCCAGCGGCGAGGTCTCGGTCATGCCCCAGGCCTGCACGATCCGCACGCCGTGCCGCTCCCAGAACGCCTTCATCAGCGACAGCGGCACGGCCGACCCGCCGCACGGCACCAGCCGCAGGGAGCTGAGGTCGGTCTCGTGCTCGTCGACGTGGCGGAGCAGGTCGTTCCAGATGGTCGGGACGGCGCCCGCGACCGTCGGCCGGAACTGCTCGATCATCCTTGCCAGCGGCTCGGCCTGCAGGAAGCGGCCCGGCATGACGAAGTCGGTCCCGGCGTACCAGCCGGCGTAGGGCAGGCCCCAGGCGTTCGCGTGGAACATCGGCACGACCGGCAGGACGACGTCGTCCTCGCACAGGCCGAACGTGTTGCCGCTGCACGCGGCCATCGAGTGCAGGTAGGCCGAGCGGTGGCTGTAGACGACGCCCTTGGGGTTGCCGGTGGTCCCGCTCGTGTAGCACATGGCGGCCGCCGAGCGCTCGTCCACCTCGGGCCAGTCGAAGGAGTCCGGCTGCGCCGCGAGCAGCTCGGCGTAGCTGTGCACCTGCCCCGGGAGCACGTCCGCGCCCTCCGTCGACCCGACGACGACGTAGTGCTCCACCGTCGTGAGCCCGCTCGCGACCTTGGCCAACAGCGGCAGGACGGTCGCGTCGACGACGACGACGCGGTCCTGGCCGTGGTTCACGACGTACTCGAGCTGCTCGGGGAACAGCCGCAGGTTCAGCGTGTGGAGCACGGCGCCCATCGACGGGACCGCGAGGTAGGCCTCGAGGTGCTCCTGGGTGTTCCACAGGAACGTGCCCACCCGGTCGCCCGCCCGGACGCCGAGCCCGGTCAGCGCGTGCGCCAGGCGGGCGGCGTTCGCGGCGACCTCGGCGTACGTGGCGGACCGGGAGGTGTCCCCCTCGAAGGTGTGCACGACGCTGTCGGCGTAGACGGTGGCGCCGTGCCGCAGGAGCTCGCCGATCGACAGCGGCCGGTCCTGCATCGTGCTCTGCACGGGAGACGTCGTGCTCTGCACCTGGGACGTCGTGCTCTGCACCTGGGTCACGCTCGGGCCTCCGGAGGGACGGGTCGGGGATCCCGAGCGTGACACACGTCACCGGCGCTCAGCAGCCCGTGAGCAGCGCCCTGTCGACGACGGTCGGCGGGACGCGGCGCTCCGTGCCGTGCTCGTACGCGGCGGCGTACGTGAGCAGGTCCCGCTCGTCCCACTTCGTACCGAGGAAGGACAGGCCGAGGGGGCGCTTCGCCGTCGTCAGGCCCATCGGCACGATCACCGTCGGGTAGCCGGCGCTCGCCCCCGTGTTCGCGTACAGCGGCCCCGGCCCGACGATCGCTGCCAGTCCGTCCTGCTGCAGCGCGGCGTCGACGGTCGCACCCGACGTCGTGCGCAGGGCCAGCGCCGAGGCCGAGGCGGCGGCCCGGCTCGCGGGCGCGGCCACGCTCGCCACGATGAGGTCCTGGCCGTACTTGACCTGGTCGGGGTGCTGCTGGTTGAACACCGCGATCTCGGCCAGCGAGTGCACGCCGCTCTTCGGCGTCGGCGCCATGGTCTGCAGGTAGTGGTCGAGGTTGGCGTGGAAGTCGCCCGGGATCAGGCCGGTCTCGGCGATCCCGGCGTTGCCGAGGTCGTCCAGCGTCTCGGTCGGGACGAGGACGGCGCCGAGGCGGCGCAGGTCCGCGAGGGCCTCGGCGTACAGGGCCTTGCTGTCGGCGGGCAGCGCGTCGGCGTCGGCCTGGCTGTACCCGAGCCGCACCCCCTTCAGCGACGCGTGGTCCAGGCCCCTCGTGTAGTCGCCGCCCGCGGGCAGGTGGGCCTGCGCCTCGACGGTCGCGGGGTCGGCCTTGTCGCTGCCGGCGACGGCGGACAGCAGGGCCGCGGCGTCGTCGACGTTGCGGGTCATGGGGCCTGCGGTGTCGAAGCCCTCGGCGAGCGGGATGACGCCGGTGCGGCTGACCAGGCCGCGGGTGGGCTTGACGCCGACGAGGCCGTTGACGCTGCTCGGCGACAGGATCGAGCCGGAGGTCTCGGAGCCGAACGTGCCAGCGGCGAAGGCCATCGACCCGGCGACGCCGGAGCCCGACGACGACCCGCTCGGGTCGCCGAGGCCGTAGGCCTCCCGCACCTGGCCGCCGAGGCTCGAGTAGCCGTTCGGCATGGTGAGCGACACCCAGTTCGCGAACTCCGACAGGTTCGTCTTGCCGAGGACGACGGCGCCGGCCGCGCGCAGCTTCGCGGTGAGGACGGCGTCGTCGTAGGGGACGAGGTCCTTCAGCGCGAGCGAGCCCGCCGTCGTCGGGAGGTCCTTGGTGCCGATGTTGTCCTTGAGCAGCACGGGGACGCCGTGCAGCGGGCCGCGGACCTCGCCGCGGGCCCGCTCGGCGTCGAGCCGCTTCGCCTGCGCCATCGCGGTCGGGTCCAGCGCGCGGATCGCGTTGGTCGGTCCGTCGTAGGCAGCGATGCGCGCGAGGTAGGCGGCGACGAGCTGCTGGGAGGTGAGCCGGTGCGCGGCCATGGCCCGGGTCAGGTCCTCGACCGTGGCGGTCTCCAGGTCGAGCCCCGCGACGGTGGCGCGGCAGTCCGCGGCGGGCGAGCCGGTCGGGCGAGGAGCGGGGGCGGCGTCGGCGGTGGAGGCGACGACGCCACCGACGAGCAGGGCGGACGCGGTGGCGAGGGAGAGCAGGCGCATGCCAGGAGGGTTCGACGGCGGGCCCCGCGGCTCCTGCCCGACCCCGTGTGAACAGCACGTTGCGGCGCAGGCCCCTGGGTACTGTCCGGGCGTGCAGATCCCCTTCGCGTCCTCCCCGCGCTCGAGCCTCGGTGTCGAGTGGGAGCTGGAGCTGGTGGACCGCGAGACGCGCCAGCTCCGGGCCGGGGCGACCGAGATCCTCACCGAGCTCAGCCCGGACGGCGAGCACCCCAAGGCCAAGCAGGAGCTGCTCGAGTCCTGCGTCGAGGTCATCACCGGCGTCTGCACGACCGTGGCGGAGGCGACTGCCGACCTCGCCGGCACGGTCGAGGTGGTGCGCGAGGCCGCCGACCGCCGGGGCCTCGGTCTCATGTGCTCAGGCACGCACCCGACGTCGGACTGGGCGACCCAGCAGATCAGCCCGAAGGAGCGCTACCAGCAGCTCGTCGAGCAGATGCAGCACATGGCGCGCCAGCTGCAGATCTTCGGGGTGCACGTCCACGTCGGCGTGCAGGCGCCCGAGAAGGTCATGCCGATCGTCAACGCCCTCACCGCCTACGTGCCGCACCTGCTGGCGCTGTCGGCGAGCTCGCCGTACTGGATCGGCAACGACACCGGCCTCGCCTCGGCCCGGAGCAAGGTCTTCGAGCAGCTCCCGACGGCGGGCCTGCCCTACCAGCTGCCCGACTGGCCGGCCTTCGAGGCCTACATGGACACGCAGATCAAGACGGGGACGATCGCCTCCATCAAGGAGGTCTGGTGGGACATCCGCCCCCACCCGGTCTACGGAACGGTCGAGCTGCGGATCTGCGACGGCCTGCCGACCCTGCACGAGGTCGGCATGGTCGCGGCGATCGGGCAGTGCCTGGTCGAGACGTTCGACCGCGAGATCGACAAGGGCTACACGCTGCCGACGCCCAAGGGCTGGGTCGTCCGCGAGAACAAGTGGCGGGCCGCCCGGTACGGCCTCGACGCCGAGATCATCGTCGGGGAGGACGACCGCGTCGTCCCGGTGCGCGAGGCGCTCGTCGAGCTCGTCCAGGAGCTCGCCCCCACGGCCGAGCGGCTCGGCTGCACCGAGGAGCTGTCGCGCGTGCTCGGCGTCCTCGAGACCGGTGCGTCCTACCAGCGGCAGCGGGCTGTCGCGGCCGCGTCGGGGGGCGACCTCACCGCCGTCGTCGACAGCCTCCTGCGCGAGTTCGCCGAGAACGCCCCGACGGCGATGCCGGTCCTCGTGGGCGAACCCGGCGCCCCCGGGGCGGTCTAGGTGCAGACCCACCTCGACACCTGGCTCGCGGCGCACGAGCGCGACCTCGTCGCCCTGCGGCGCGACCTGCACGCCCACCCCGAGCTCGGCCGCCAGGAGCGCCGCACCACCGGGGTCCTGGTGGAGCAGCTCGAGCGGGCCGGGCTCGCCCCCACGGTCCTCGCCGGCGGCACCGGACTGGTCTGCGAGCTGGGCAGCGGCGACGCCGTCGTCGGGCTGCGGGCCGACATCGACGCCCTGCCGCTGCGCGACGAGAAGGACGTGGCCTACCGGTCGCAGAACAAGGGCGTCTGCCACGCCTGCGGCCACGACGTCCACACCGCCGTCGTCCTCGGTGCCGGCCTCGCGCTCGCCGAGGTCGCCGACCAGCTCCCCGGCCGGGTGCGGCTGATCTTCCAGCCGGCCGAGGAGATGATGCCGGGCGGCGCCCTCGACGTCATCGAGGAGGGCCACCACGCCGGCCTGTCGTCGCTGTTCGGGCTGCACTGCGACCCCTCGCTCGAGGCCGGCCGCGTCGGCCTGCGGCCCGGACCGATCACCGCAGCCGCCGACGCCGTCGAGATCCGGGTGACCGGGCCCGGCGGCCACACCTCCCGCCCGCACAACACCGTCGACCTGGTCCACGTGCTGGCCACCGTCGCGACCGGGCTGCCCGACGCCCTCGGCCGCCTCGTCGACCCGCGGGCCGGGCTGTGCCTGGTCTGGGGCCGGGTCGAGGCGGGGCAGGCGCGCAACGCCATCCCCCGCGAGGGGACCCTGGCGGGGACGCTGCGGGTGCTCGACAAGGACGCCTGGCAGCGCGCCCCCGACCTCGTGCAGCGCACGGTCGCCGCCCTCGTCGCCCCCTACGGCGCCTCCGCGGAGGTCCACTACGAGCGCGGGGTCCC
>JAOPWW010000537.1 GCA_025965495.1 Frankiales bacterium | reverse complement strand
CATGGGCGACGTCCTGACCCTCATCGAGCAGGCCGAGAAGACCTTCGACGCCGACACGGCCGAGCGCATGGCCGGCAAGATGATGGAGGGCAAGGACTTCGACCTCGAGGACTTCCTCGAGCAGATGCTGCAGGTCAAGAAGATGGGCTCCCTGACGTCCCTGCTCGGGATGCTCCCCGGGATGGGCCAGATGAAGGAGGCCATCTCGCAGGTCAAGGACTCCGACCTCGACCGCATCGCCGCCATCATCCGCTCGATGACGCCGCAGGAGCGCCGGACGCCGAAGATCCTCAACGGCTCGCGCCGCTCCCGGATCGCCAAGGGCTCGGGGGTCACGGTCACCGAGGTCAACAACCTCGTCGACCGGTTCTACGAGGCCCAGAAGATGATGAAGCAGATGGGCGGCATGCCCGGCATGCCCGGCCCGGGCCGGGCGGCCAAGCGGCAGGGCAGCAAGGGCGGCAAGAAGGGCAAGAAGGGGCCGGGTCGCGCGGGCGGCGGTCCCTCCAAGCAGCAGGCGGCCCTCCCGCAGGGGCTCCCGCAGGGCTTCCCGCAGCTGCCCCCGGGCATGTCCCAGGGCCTGCCGCGCGGGGCGAACCCGCTGGGCCTGCCGCCGCAGGGGCCGGACCCGCTGGGGCTGCGCCGCCCCCGGTAGTCCTACGGCTGCGGGTGCGCCTGCAGGAACGCCCAGCCCCGCGCCGTCGTGGCGTACCGGCCGTGCACGGCGTCGGGCCAGCCGTGGCCGAACCGGGGCAGCAGGACCGCCGAGATGCGCGGCCCGAAGAACGCCGTCGTGTGCGAGACGGGCGGCAGCGGCGAGTGCAGCGCCGGGTCGTAGGCCCGGCCGGCCAGCGGGACGGTCCGGTCGTCCAGGCCGTGGACGGCGAGCACGGCGACGTCGACGCGGCCGGGGCAGTCGGCCACCACCGTGCCGGAGACGGCGAGCACGGCGGCGACCGCGGCCGGCCGCTCGCAGGCGTAGCGGTAGGCCATCATCGCCCCGTTGCTGAAGCCGGTGACGTCCAGGCGGCGCGGGTCGAGCGGGTGCAGGGCGCGCGCCACCTCGACGACCCGGTCGAGGTAGGCGACGTCGTCGACGCCCTGCTCGACGGCGTCGCCGCAGCAGGTCCCGGCGTCCCACGACGCCGACGTCCCGACGCCGTAGGCCAGGACGAAGCCCGACCGGCGGGCCTGGGCGCCCCAGCCCTGGTCGCGGTCCGCGACCGCCACCGTCTGGTAGAGCCCGTGCAGGGCGAGCAGCAGGGGGGCCGGGCGCGGGGCGCTCGCCGGGACGAGCAGCCGGACGGCCCGGTCGCGGCCTGCGAGCGGGAAGTGGACCTCGGCCCGCAGCTCGACCCCGGGCAGGGCCGGCCCGGGCAGCGCGCCGTCGGCCAGGGCGTAGCGGACCCAGCCGTCCGAGGTCGTGCCGCTGCGGACCAGGCCGGGCGGCGCGGCGGTCGCGCCGAGGGCCGGGACGGACGCGAGCAGCGCCGCCACGAGGGCCGCCAGGACGAGGAGGGGGCGGGACGGGCGCACGCACGGAGGGTGCCACCGCGAGGCTCGGCCGGCGGCGGAACGGGCAGGCTGGTCCCGTGACCCTCCCCGTGCCCGCCGTCGCCTCGGGCCCCGTGCCCTCGGGGCGCCGGGCGCTGCTGGTCTGGCTCCTCGGGGTGCTCGCCTACGGGGTCGCGGTCTTCCACCGCGGGTCGCTCGGCGTCGCCGGCCTCGCCGCCCAGCACCGCTTCGGCGCGAGCGCCGCGGAGCTCGGCCTGTTCTCGATGCTGCAGCTCGCGGTCTACGCCGGGATGCAGGTCCCCGCCGGGGTGCTGCTCGACCGGTACGGCTCGCGGCGGATGCTCACCGCCGGCGCCCTGGTCATGGCGGCCGGCCAGGCGGTGCTCGCCACCACCGACACGGTCCCCGGCGCCGTCGTGGCGCGGGTGCTGGTCGGCGTCGGGGACGCCCTGACGTTCATCAGCGTGCTGCGCCTCGTGACGGTCTGGTTCCCGCCGCGCCGCGCCCCCGTCTTCACCCAGCTCACCGGCATCCTCGGCCAGCTCGGCCAGGTCGCCGCGACCTTCCCCCTGGTCGCGCTGCTGCACGACGCCGGCTGGACGCGCACCTTCCTGAGCGTGGCGGCGGCCGGCCTCGTCGTCGGGCTGCTCGCCCTGGCGGGGGTGCGCGACGTCCCGGCCGGCACGGTGGTCCTGCCCCCGGCTGGCCTGCCGGAGGTCCGCAGCCGGCTCGCCGACGCCTGGCGGGAGCCCGGGACGCGCCTGGGCCTGTGGACGCACTTCAGCACCCAGTTCAGCGGCACCGTCTTCGGGCTGCTCTGGGGCTACCCGTTCCTCGTCGTCGGCCAGGGCCTGTCCCCGCACGCCGCCGGCCTGCTGCTCTCGCTGCTGGTGCTGGCCGGCATCGGCATCGGCCCCTCCCTCGGCGCGCTCGCCGGGCGCTGGCCGTTCCGCCGCAGCGTCCTGGTCCGGGGCATCGTCCTCGCCAGCGCCTCGGCCTGGGCGGTCGTGCTGCTCTGGCCCGGCCGGGCCCCGCTGTGGCTGCTCGTCGTGCTGGTGCTGGTGCTGGCCTCGAACGGCCCGGGCTCGATGCTCGGCTTCGACTACGCCCGCACCGACAACCCCGCCGACCGGCTCGGCAGCGCCAGCGGCATCGTCAACGTCGGGGGGTTCGTCGCCTCACTGACGACCGTCCTGAGCATCGGCGTGGTGCTCGACCTGCTGGCTCCGGCCGGCGGCTACGGGCTGGGCGACCTCAAGGTCGCCTTCGCCCTGCAGTACCTGCTGTGGGCGGTCGGGCTGCAGCGGGTCGCCCACCACCGCAGGGCCCTGCGACGCGTGCGGCTGGCCCAGCGCGGCGTGCTCGTGGACCCGCTGCACCAGGCGGTCCGCCGCCGGCTCCGCAGCCGCTGACCGGCGGCGCCCCAGCGACAGCAGGCCGAGCGCCACCCCCACGACCTGCGCCGCCGCCAGTGCGACCAGCCCGGTCCGCACCCCGTGCGACGCGACGACGAGGCCGGCGCCGGCCGAACCGAGGGCGAACCCGCCGAACTTGAGGCTCGCCGCCGTCGTCACGACCTGGGTCTGGAGGTGGTCGGGGCTGTGCGTGGCGCGGACCATCAGCGTGCTGGCCAGCACCGGTCCCTCGATCGCCCCGGCGACGGCGACCAGCGCGACCGCCACCGGCAGGGTCGGCGCCAGGGACACCGCGCCGAAGGCGATCCCGAGGGCGAGCACCCCGACCAGGGCCACCCGCACGGGCGGGGTCCGCGGCGTCCGGGCGGCGACGGCGAGGCTGCCGGCGAGCGCGCCCAGGGCGAACGAGCTGAACAGCGCCCCACCGGCGGCTGCGGACGCACCGAGCTCCTCGGCGAGCAGCGGGAAGACCACGGGCAGCGCGCCCATGCCGGTGAACGACACGGTGGTCGCGACGGTGACGGCGCGCAGCGGGGGGCTGGTCACCAGCAGCCGCAGCCCGACGGCGACGCTCCGCAGCAGGCCGAGGTCCCGCGCGTCGTCCGCCGGTGCGGGCATCGGGACCCGGAGCACCGCCGCGAGGGCCACCGCCGACAGCCCCGCTGTGACGGCCACGGCGGTCTCCGGACCGGCCGCGGCGGCGAGCACGCCGGCGAGCGCGGGACCGGCGACGCCCGCGACGTTGTAGCTCGTGGACTCGGCGCCGAAGGCCCGGCGCAGCAGCTGCGGCGGCACGAGCGCCGACACCAGCCCGGTGAACCCGCCGGTGAGGACCGGCGTCGTCATGCCGGCGAGCAGGGTCAGGCCGACGACGGCCCACGACGGCGCGTGGCCGGTGACGGCGAGCAGCGCCAGCAGCACGAGCAGCAGCAGGACCTGGTTGGCCACGAAGGCCGACCGGCGGCGCGGGGTGCGGTCCAGCCAGGCGCCCAGCAGCGGCCCGGTGACCAGCGCGGGCAGGGCGAGGGCGGCGACGACGGCGCCCGCCAGCGCGGGGGAGTCCGTCCGCGCGAGCACGAGCAGCACGACGGCGACGCGGGCCGACTCCTGGGCGAGCCGCGCCGTGGTCGAGGCGGTGAACAGGGCGCCGAGGCCGGGGGCGCGCCAGAGCGAGGCGGTCGGGGCCTCGGTCGACACGGTCATCCCGTCAGTAGAGCGCCGCTCGGTCGCCCGCGGGGCTGCTGTGAACGACCTCACACCACGCGGCTGCCTGTCGGCCGCTCACGCGTTCTGGCAGACTGTCCGCCGAGCCACCGCCGGCCGACGGCCCTCTACCCGTCGACGGCGCGTCCGCACACCCTGCCCGGCCGCGCACCCCCACGCGCGAGCGCCGAGCAGCATCCCTCTCACTCCGGAGTCCTACGCCCGTGGCAGTCAAGATCAAGCTCATGCGTCTCGGCAAGATGCGCGCCCCGTACTACCGCATCGTCGTCGCCGACGCGCGGACCAAGCGCGACGGCCGCGTCATCGAGACGATCGGCAAGTACCACCCCAAGGAGAACCCCTCCTTCATCGAGGTCGACGCCGACCGCGCGGCCTACTGGCTGGGTGTCGGCGCGCAGCCGACCGAGCCGATCGAGCGCATCCTGAAGGTCACCGGCGACTGGCAGCGCTTCAAGGGCGAGGCCGCTCCCGCGCCGATGCTCGTCGCCGAGCCCAAGGTCGACAAGAAGATCGCCTTCGAGGCCGCCTCGCGCGCCAACACCGAGGGCGAGGGCGGCGCCGCCACCACCCCGAAGAAGAAGGCCGCTCCCAAGACGGTCGCGAGCGACGACCAGGCCCCCGCCGGCCACGCCGCCCCCCCGGCCGACCAGCCGACGACGGCCGAGCCCGCCCCGGTCGAGGCGCCCGCCGCTGACGCCGCTCCCGCGAGCGAGTAGTGCTCGAGAGCGTCCTGGAGCACCTGGTCAAGGGCATCGTCGACAACCCCGACGACGTCACGGTCGACCTGGTCACGGGCCGGCGCGGCCGCACCCTCGAGGTCCGCGTCGCCCCT
>JAOPWW010000109.1 GCA_025965495.1 Frankiales bacterium | reverse complement strand
CCCCCGTCCCCGGTGGGGCCGCCCGCGAACCGCCCCGGCCGGGGCCCTCGTCGTACGGGACCCCGGCCGGTGGCGCGGCTAGGACTCGCGCAGCTCCGGGCGGCCCGGGCACTCGCCGCCGGTCGTGTCGGCGTAGCTGCGCTTCGGGACCATGACCTTGCGCCGGAAGATGCACACGAGGACGCCGTCCTGGTTGTAGCCCTTGGTCTCCACGTAGACGACGCCGCGGTCGTCCTTGCTCTTGCTCTCGGTCTTGTCGAGCACCTCGGTCTGGCCGTAGATGGTGTCGCCGTGGAAGGTCGGGAAGACGTGCTTGAGGCTCTCGACCTCGAGGTTGGCGATCGCCCGGCCGGACACGTCGGCGACCGACATGCCGAGCAGCAGCGAGTAGACGTAGTTGCCGACCACGACGTTCTTGCCCTGCTGCGTGGTCGACGCGTAGTTGGCGTCGAGGTGCAGCGGGTGGTGGTTCATGGTGATCAAGCAGAACAGGTGGTCGTCGTACTCCGTGACCGTCTTGCCGGGCCAGTGCTTGTAGACCGCCCCGACCTCGAACTCCTCGTAGTACCGGCCGAACTGCACGTGGACTCCTCTTCCGCTGTCGTCTGGGGCGCCATCCTCCCAGCGGCGCCGGGGCCGCGCTCAGGGGGGCTCCGGCCGGCTCGTCGGCGTAGCGGCCGGTCCGGGCCGATCCGGTGGGGACCGCGGCACTCGTCCGGTGGGTACCGGGCTCAGCCCCGCGGGCGCCAGACGACCGGCGGCCCGTGGCCCTCGGCGTCGGCCAGCACCCTGGAGTCCCCACCTGGCCAGGTCTGGGCGGTGACCCGGAACCGGAACTCCGCGTCGCCCACCCGCTCGGGCTCCAGGGTGAGCCGCGCCAGCGGCGCCTCCGCGGTCGCCCGCGTGCCCGCCGACGCGACGACGTCGTCCACGGCCGTCCGCTCCTGCACGCTCAGGTACTGCCACACCACGCTGTGCCACACCACCGTGCACACGCCGGGCCGGGGGGCCGCGAGCTCGCGGGCCAGGAAGGCTGAGCCGGGGAGCGGGTCGACCTCGAAGGCGGTCTGCTCGGCGAGAGCGAGGGCGCCGCGGAGCCGTTCCAGCCGCGCGCGCTGGTCGGCCCAGACGTAGGACGTCAGGGTCAGCCGCCCCTGCGTGGTCCGGGGGTCGAGCGGCTGCGGGTCGCACCCCCGGCGTTCGACGACGTCGACCGGGACCTCCGGGGGCAGGTCGCCCTGCCACGGCTCCTCCAGCAGCACGGGGCTGTCGGCCGACCCGCGGACCACGCCGTCGACGCGCAGGGCGAAGCGGTCGGCGAGCAGGTTCAGGCCCGCGCTCGCCCCGACCTCGAGCAGGCGCACGGGCAGGCCGTCACCGCTCAGGAGGGCGAGGCCCCCCAGCAGGACGGCGGACCGCCCGACCTCGTTGGTCTGGACCGGCCGCCGCACGAGCTCGCGCAGCAGGTCCAGGTGCTCGACGACGGCGTCGCGCGCGTCCGGCCACACCCGCTCGACCGGCGCCGTGCCCCCGACGCTCGGGTAGTGCGTCGCCAGCAGCGGGGCACGCCGCTCCAGGACCAGCCGGTGGAGGGCACCGGCGAAGCGCAGCGCCGGGACGGTGCCGGGCGGGTCCTGCTCGAGGGGACCCAGCAGGTCCGCCGTCGGCCCACCGGCCTCCAGGTCGTCGGCGGCACCGGACAGGAGCGCCGCCATGAGCGGGCTCCCGGCGGTCGCGCACTGGGCACCCTGCTCCCGGACCCGCTCCGCGAGGGGAGCCGTCACGGCAGGTCCAGCCGCACGCCGGCCCGCACGGGGTCACGCAGGTCGGTACCGGCGTCGAGCCAGCGCTGCTCGAGGGCTTGCGCGCCGTGGACGCGCTTCCAGGCCGCCTCGTTCGGCGTCATGGGGAACAGCGGCAGGAACCTCACGGGCTCCTCGCCCTCCGCCACGTCGAGGTCCGGCACGACCCCGCCCGGCTCCCCGACCAGCACGGCCTGGAAGGCGGCGTCGTCCCACAGCGGTTCGCCGAGGTCCAAGCTCGCTCCGGGGCTGATGACCAGGCCTTCGACGCCCGGACTGCTGGCGAGCGCGGCGAGGCGGCGCAGGACGGTGTCGTGCAGGTCCCTCACCGACAGGACCAGCTCGGCTCGCGGACCGTGCTCGAGCACGATGCTCGCGCCGGGGTCGCCCATGGGGGCGCGACTCATCCCGAGCGTCACGTAGCGGACGAGTCCGTCCGGGTCCGGCCCGAAGCGCAGGACGTCGAGCCGCTCGGTCCCGAGGAAGCTCACGCTGGCTCGCCCGCTGTCGTGCCCGAGGACGGTCAGCAGGTGCGCCTCGACAGCGAGCAGGACGACGTCGGGGTCCAGAGCCACGCGCTGAGCCTAGGCGGCAGGGGCTCAGCGGCAGGGGCCAGGCGGCAGGACCGGTCCAGCAGGGACAACTCGTCAGGGCGTGAGCGGTAGGCCTCGAGCGGCAGGGCCTGACCAGGACGACGGGCTGGCCACGATCGGTCGTCCGCACCCTTCCTCGCGCCACGTCGTGCGGGTCCGCTGCTCGTTCCCGCCGACCGCATGAGAAACGGGTCCGGACATGCGACGAGGCCCGCAATCGTTGATTGCGGGCCTCGTCGACCTAAGTGTTGTCCGGCGGCGTCCTACTCTCCCACCCAGTCCCCCGGGCAGTACCATCGGCGCTGAGAGGCTTAGCTTCCGGGTTCGG
>JAOPWW010000503.1 GCA_025965495.1 Frankiales bacterium | reverse complement strand
GCGGCCGACCTGCGGCGGGCCGCTGTGGCCCTGGCCGGGCGGCACGGCGCGGCGACCCGCGACGACGTCCCCCGCGCGCCGGAGGCTCCTGCGCGCGCGACCTGCTTCGGCTCCTTCTCCCTCGTCGTCGACGGTCGGCCCCTGCCGCTGTCGGGACTGCGCCCCCGCGCCCGCAGCGTCCTGCGTCTGCTGGCGCTCCAGGGCGGACGGCCGCTCCACCGCGAGGTGCTCCTCGCGTCCCTGTGGCCCGAGACCGACCAGGTGTCCGCCGCCCGCTCGATGCTGACGACGCTGTCCTCGGTCCGGGCCGTCCTGGTGTCGACGCCCGCCGAGGGCGCCCTGAGCCGCGAGGGGGCGGCCTACCGGCTGGACCCGGAGGCGGTCGTCACCGACGTCGCCCTCGCCGACGCGGCGCTGGACCGGGCCCGACGGGCGGCGGCCGACCTGGCCGCCGACGCCGACGGCGCCTACGTCGCCGCCCTGGACCTGTACGCCGGGGAGCTGCTCGCCGAGGAGGGTCCGGCCGAGTGGGTCGTCGAGCCGCGGGAGGACTGGCGCGTCCGGATGGCAGGGGCGGCGCACGAGCTGGCCGTGCTGCGCTACCGGCGCGGGCAGACCGCGGCCGCCGCAGCCGCGGCCCGTCGAGGGCTGGCCGTCGACCGCCGGTCCGACCAGCTGTGGCGCGTGCTGGTGGCGGCGCTGCGGGCCGGGGAGGACGACGTCGCGGCCGAGCGTGCGGAGTCGGACTACGGCAGCCTGCTCAGCGAGCTCGCCGTCGGCTGACCCGAGGCGGCCGGCGGCGACTCAGCCGAGCAGCCGGAGGACGGCGAGCACGCGACGGTGGTCGTCGCTGCTGGGCGGCAGGTCGAGCGCGGCGTAGATGTTCGACGCGTGCACGACGACCGCCTTCTCCGACACGAACAGCGCGCGGGCGATCCAGGCGTTGCTGCGCCCCTGCGCCATGAGGTGGAGCACCTCGCGCTGCCGCTCGGTCAGCCGCTCCAGGCCGAGGTCGCCCTGCGCCCGCGACATCGCCAGCTCGACGACCTCCGGGTCGAGGACGGTCGCGCCGTCGCCCACGGCCTGCAGGTCGGCGAGGAACTGGGTCACGTCCGACACCCGCTGCTTGAGCAGGTAGCCCACGCTCGACGAGCAGCGCGCGAGCAGCTCCCGCGCGTAGCTGCGCTGCACGTGCTGCGACAGGACGACGACGGCGACGTCCGGCTGCCGGTCCCGCACGGCGAGGGCGGCGAGCAGCCCGTCGTCGGTGCCGCGGGGCGGCATGCGGATGTCGGTGACGAGCAGGTCCGGGCGGAGGTCGTCGACCAGGGAGACCAGGGTGTCGGCGTCGGCCGCTTCGCCGACCACCTCGTGCCCGGCCTGCTCGAGCAGCAGGACCAGCCCGCCGCGCAGCAGCGCCTCGTCCTCCCCGACGACGACCCGCATCAGGCGAGGCACGGGATCTGCGCGCTGAGGCGGGTGCCGGCACCGGCCCGGCTGTGCAGGTGGAGCCGGCCGCCGACGACGTCGAGCCGGTCGACCAGCCCGCGCAGCCCGCTGCCCTCGCTCAGCCGGGCACCGCCCACGCCGTCGTCGCGGACCACGACGACGAGCTGTCCGTCGGTCGCGCCCAGCTCGACGTCGAGCCGGGAGGCGCTCGCGTGCTTGAGGGCGTTGGTGAGGCCCTCGGAGACGACGAACCAGGCGGTGGTCACGACCGCGGGCGACAGGTCGGCCGGGACGGTCCGCAGGTCGAGCCGGGCCGGCAGCGGCATGCGGTCGACCAGGTCCTCGACCGCCGGCCCGAGGCCGCGTTCGACCAGCGCGGCCGGCACCAGCGCGTGGACGGTCCGGCGCAGCTCGGTGGCCGCCTCGTCGACGCTGCGTCGCAGCTGCTGCAGCGCGTCGGCCTCGGCCCCCGACGCCGCGGCGGCCAGCGTCCCCGCCTGCAGGGCCAGCAGGACGAGTCGCACCTGGAGCCCGTCGTGCAGGTCCCGGGCCAGCCGCCGCCGCTCGTCGTCGGCGGCGGCGACCAGGCGGGCTCTGGAGCGGCGCAGCTCCACGGTCAGCCGCTCGGCCTCGAGGGCCAGGCCGGCGGGCCGGGCGGCGAGCCGCACCAGGTCGGGGTCGGGCAGCAGCAGGGAGTCGTAGGTCAGCGCCCCGAGCCGCTCCTGTCCCGCCGAGACCTCGACCAGGCCGCGGTCGGCGGGCGTCGCGGGGCTGCGGGGGCGGCCGTCGCCGTCGACCCACACGCGCTCGTCGGGCAGCCAGTGCAGCAGCTCGAGCGAGGGGTCGCCGAGGACGGCGGCGAGGACGTCCTGGGTCGGCGCCTGGTCCGCGCTGAGCAGGGTGCTGAGCTCCTCCACCGCGCCGGCCCGGGCGAAGCCGCCGCGCAGCAGCACGGCGGTGAAGGCCAGGGGGATCACGGCCAGGCAGACGACCTGCAGGACGAAGCGCGTCGGGTCGCTGATCCCGAACAGGCTCTGCAGCTGCGCGGCGAAGCTGGTGGCGACGATCGCCCCGGCGCCGTAGGCGTAGAGCGGCCCGAGGGCGCGGCGCTGCCGCAGCGGCAGGGCCCGCAGGCGCTGGACGAGCACGACGGCGACGCCGAGCGACAGCAGCCGGCCGCACGCCTGCAACGGCGACGTGAGAGCGGCCAGTCCCGGCGCGTCCTGGAGGCTGATCGGGCCGCCGGGCGTGAACAGCTGCCGAGGCAGCGGTGCGGCGACCGAGACGGCGTACACGGCGGCGGCGACCGTCCGGACGCCGCGCCCCTGCAGGCGGCCGGCGGGGAACGCGAGCAGCACGTGGACGTTCAGGGCGAGCGGCAGGCTCGCCACCAGGACCCCGAGCACCGCGAGGGGCCGCGGCCGGGTGTTGCCGAGGGCCGCCAGCAGGTAGGAGCTGCCGGTCACCACCAGGAGCAGGCCGGTGCGGTTGCTCGGCCGGCGGCTCCAGGCGAGCAGCCCGGTCGCGGACCACAGCGCCGCCTCGACCACGAACAGCGAGAGGATCCAGAGGGGCGCCACCGGCCGGTCGGCCAGCAGGGCCAGCTCGACGAAGGCCAGCAGCGCCAGCGCCGCCCCCAGCACGGCGAGGCTGGTGCGGAGCGAGAGCGTCGTGGGCCCGGGAGCGGGCAGGGGGTCCACGCCGGTCAGGGTGTCACGGACCGGGGGTCCGGGGGGCGGCTCACGGCTGGCTGAAGTCCGCGCACACGGCCCAGACCCGCACGGGGATCGGAGGTCCGCTCTCCAGGGTCGTGACGACCTCCACGTGCCACAGGCGGTCGTCCTGCGGGTAGGAGGCGGTGACCCTCACGTAGTAGGTCCGGGGGTCCAGGATCTGCAGGCCCCCTCCGAGCAGCCGGGGCGTCGTCTCCCCGACGGCGCGGCACGGGGACGTCAGGGTCGCCGCACCGTTGACGAGGCTCGCGTCCGTGCTGACCTGCCGGTACCCGGACAGGCGGCCGGGCGGTCCGGGCGGACCCGAGGGCCCGGGGTCGCCGGGCGGACCCGCCGGTCCGGCCGGTCCTGGGTCACCCGTCGTCCCGCCGGCGCCCGGGCTGCCCGGAGGACC
>JAOPWW010000501.1 GCA_025965495.1 Frankiales bacterium | reverse complement strand
GCGTTGTCGTTCGCCGGCCAGACCCCGTCCGGCAGCGCGGCCTCGACGTCGTCCGGCGCCAGCCCCAGCACCGCGGCCATCGTGCCGGCCTCCGCGTCGCACGCCTCCTGCATGGCCGCGCCGCGCTCGGCCACCAGGTGCAGGCCGTCCTCCAGCGACAGGGCGCCGGCGACCACCAGCGCGGTCAGGTCGCCGAGCGAGTGCCCCGCGACGGCGACGACGTCGAGGGCCGGCAGCGCCTCCACCACCACGAGGGACAGCACGAACGTCACGAGCTGCGCCTCGCGGGTCTCCCGCAGCTGCTCGGCGTCGGCGTCCAGCAGCAGGGCGGCGACGTCGCGGCCGAGCACCTCGCTCGCGCGCTCCACGACCGACCAGCCGGGGGTCGCCGTCCACGGCGCTCCCGCCCCGGGACGCTGGGAGCCCTGACCGGGCAGGACGAGGGCGACGCGCACGTGCGGACCCTAGTGTCGGGCGACGTGCCGACCCCCTCGCCGACCCCGACCCTGCTGGACGACCTGGCTCTCGCCCACCACCTCGCCGACGCCGCCGACGCCGTCACCCTCGCGCGCTTCCGGGCCCTGGACCTCGACGTGCAGGCCAAGCCGGACCTGACTCCCGTGAGCGACGCCGACCTCGAGGTCGAGCGGCGCGTGCGCGAGGTCCTGGCGGCCGAGCGGCCCGGCGACGCCGTCCTCGGCGAGGAGCACGGCGTCACCGGCACCGGGCCGCGGCAGTGGGTCGTCGACCCGGTGGACGGCACCAAGAACTTCGTCCGCGGCGTGCCGGTGTGGGCCACCCTCGTGGCCCTGCGCGTCGAGGGCGAGGTCGTCGTCGGCGTCGTGAGCGCACCCGCACTGGGCCGCCGCTGGTGGGCCGCCCGGGGGCACGGCGCCTGGGCCGGCCCGTCCGCGACCGAGGGCACCCGGCTGCAGGTGTCCCGGGTCGCCGATCTGGCCGACGCGTCCCTGGCCTACTCGAGCCTCACCGGCTGGGCGCAGCAGGGCCGGCTCCCCGGCCTGCTGCGGCTGTCCGACGCCGTCTGGCGGACCCGCGCCTACGGCGACTTCTGGAGCCACGTCCTGGTCGCCGAGGGCGCCGTCGACGCCTCCTTCGAGCCGGAGGTGTCGCTGTGGGACCTCGCCGCGCTGCAGCCCGTCGTCGAGGAGGCCGGCGGGACGTTCACGGACCTGTCCGGCACCCGCGGGCCCGACGGCGGGAGCGTCGTCTGCAGCAACGGCCTGCTCCACGCCGAGGTCCTGGCCGGCCTCCGGCCGGACGACGTCCTGGCAGGGCTGTCCGCTGACGCGTGAGCGCCTGGTCGGGGTCGCCCTGGCGCTGCTGTCGGCGGCGTCGTTCGGGGTCATGCCGGTGCTCACCAAGGTCGTCTACGACGACGGCGTCGGGCCGTTCGGCGTGCTGTCGGTCCGTTTCAGCCTCGCCGCCGTGGTGCTGCTCGTGCTCGCGCGGCTGCGCGGCGAGGCGCTCCCCCGCGGCCGGGCCGCCGTCGGGCTGCTGCTGCTCGGCGGCGTCGGCTACGCCGCCCAGTCGCTCTGCTACTTCTCCGCCCTGGAGCGGATCAGCGCCTCGCTGACCGCCCTGCTCCTGTACTCCTACCCGCCGCTGGTCGTGCTGCTCGCCGCCGTGCTGGCCCGACGCCGGCCCCGTGCCGTCGCCCTCGGGTGCGTCGCCGTCGCCACCGTCGGCACTGCGCTGACGATCGGGCCCGTGCAGGGCGGCCAGGCCGTCGGCGTCGCGCTCGGGCTGGCCGCCGCCCTCGCGTACGCCGTCTACATCGTGGTGAGCAGCCGGATCGCGCCGTCGGGCGGTCACTTCGCCACCTCCGCCGTCGTCATGGCCGGCGCGGGCGGGGTCTACGACCTCCTGGCGCTGTCGACCGGCGCGCCGCTGCCCGGCTCGGCGCGGGCCTGGTCCGCACTGGTCGCGGTCGCCCTGGTCGGGACCGTCGTCGCGGTCACCGCCTTCTTCGCCGCGCTCGAGCGGCTGGGGCCGGGAGACACCGCCGTCGTGTCCACGGCGGAGCCCGTCGTCAGCGTGTCGGTCGCCGCCGCGGTGCTCGGCGAGCGGCTCGGCGCGGTCCAGGTCGCGGGCGGCGCGCTCGTGCTGGTCGCCGTCGTCGTGCTGGCCCGGCTGGCGCCCGAGCCCGACGCCGTCCCCGTGTAGCGGCTGAGCACCTTGGGGGTCAGCCACAGCGCGGCGGCGTCGAACCAGGCGTAGCCGCCGGCGATGCCGCTCGGCGGGTTGCCGATGCTGATCCAGCCCGTGATCGGGTCGTGCGTCCCCCAGGTCCAGGTCCCGAGCGAGGTCCCGACGATCTCCAGGTAGCTGACGACCAGGAACGCCGCCGCGTACAGCAGCGGGCTGCTGCCGTACCGGGCGAACACCAGCAGGCAGACGAACCAGAACGCGCCGAGGGCGTCCGGCCGGTCGGACACGAACAGGCCCCAGACCGCCCACGCGCCGGCGGCCACCAGGGTCGCGCCGACCAGCAGCCGGGAGTTCCGGTGCGCCCACGCGCTGCGCCCCGTGCAGAGCGCGGCGAGGTAGATCAGCCCGTGACCGGGCGGGACGAACCACGGGACGCCGTCCAGCCGGTAGGCGTAGACCTCGAGCCACCCCGCGAACACGTACTCGATGACCGTCGCGAACGCCACGACGACGCCGACCTGCACCCGCGTCGCCCGGTCCTCGCGCCGCAGCACCCCGAGCAGGAGCAGCCACGTCCCGACGCCGAGCAGGCGCTGCTGCGCGAGGGACGCCCCGGTGTCGAGCCCGAGGACGACGGCGACCCAGAGCACGACCAGTGCGGGGACGCCCAGACCGGCGCGCGCCCTCACCAGCGCGAGCGGGCCGAGCTGCGCCGCCGCGTGGTGCTGCTGCGGCGGCGGGGGGCGGTCCCGAACAGCGACCGGACGATCTCGCGGGTCGCGACGGAGGCGGCGGTCCGGGCGACCTGGCGGAACACGCTCGAGCCGAGGACGCGCGCGACCTTGCTCTCGCGGTCGGGCTCGGGACGGCGCTCCTGGCGCTCGGGCTGCTGCTCCGGCTCGACGTGCTCCTCGGCGTCCGCCGGGGCGACCTTGGCCAGCAGCATCTCGTAGGCCGACTCGCGGTCCACGCTCTGGCCGTACTCGGCGAGCAGCGGGGACGCCTGCACGATCCGGGTGTGCTCGGCCGGGTCGAGCTGGGCCATGAGCGAGCTCGGCGGGCGCAGCCGGGTCCAGGCGACCGGTGTCGGGGCGCCGCGCTCGGACAGGATCGTCACGGCGGCCTCGCCGATGCCCATGCTCGTCAGCAGCGTCTCGAGGTCGTAGAGGTCGCTCTT
>JAOPWW010000169.1 GCA_025965495.1 Frankiales bacterium | reverse complement strand
AGCTCCAGAACGCGCTGAACAGCCGCGTCGTCATCGAGCAGGCCAAGGGGGTCCTCGCTGCGAGCGGACCCACCGACATGGACAGCGCCTTCCGCGCCCTGCGCCGACACGCGCGCGGACACCACCTGAGCCTCGCGTTCGTCGCGGGCGAGGTCGTGTCCGGGGTCCTCGACGTCGAGGAGGTGCTCGCCGGGCAGGACCCGGCTCGGCTGCGCGAGGAGGACCCTGGTCGACCGGCGCCCTGACCTCCCGGCCAGCAACGACAGCGCCTGGGGTCGCTCCGCCGGAGGCGGGCGCGCGACAGACACCGGCCGGACACTCGGGCCACCCGTGGGGGCCGGCGTCGTGGGAGGGTTCGCGCTCAGCCGGCCTCGTCGAGGCGCAGCAGCGCCTGGTGCAGGTCGATGCGGACCTCGGCGAGCACGGGTCCGTCACCGCCGGAGTCGTCCTGGCGCAGCACGACGACGACGTCGACGCGCTCCTCGGCCGGGCAGACGCCGCCGTGTACCGCGTGCGGGCAGAGCTGGCCGTTCCTCGCCTGCCGACCGGCGTGCCGACCGCCCGGTCCGAGCCCCTCGGCGGTCGATCAGCCTCGCCCGGTGCGCTGCGTCAGGTCGCCGCCGGGCCGTCCCGGTCTCCTGGACGCGGCAGACCTCGCTGGGCGTCGGCGACAGCCCTGTCCGCCTCGGCGCGGTCCGCCTGGTCCCGACGGACGTTGCGCAGTCCCTGGGCGGCGTTGCCCCTCCCGCCGTAGGACGTGAGCAGCCGCCGCCCGAGGTACAGCCACAGCCCCTTGTACTCCGCCCTGTCGGGCACGCGCAGATCCTGCCGGTGAGGGTGCGACGCACCACAGAGCAGGGGGCGCGGCGTCGTTCGCCCGCCACGCGGAGCAGCGTCACCCTGGTTCAGGGGGACGACCGTGTCAACGGGCTCCGGCGTCCAGACGCCCCGCTCCACGACGCCCGCCGCCCCTCCTGCTCGGGCAGGGCGTCGACGTGAGGCCGTCGTGGAGGTGCTCGGCCACATGCCGTTCGCACGGACGGTGGGCACCGACGACGTCCTGGGGAAGGGCGTCCGCGGTGACGGGGTGTGGACGGGGCCCACCCCTGGTATCTGCGCCCGTCCTGCCACCTCTGCTGTCCGTAGTCGCTACGCCGTCGTGCACGGCGCACGGGGAGGACTGGTGCGCCCTCGACCAGGACATCGCGGTGGGCGCAGCGGCGGGTTGGAGGATCACGGACCGCGGCGCGTGCTTCGCGTCGGCTCGACGTGCTCGACGTCGGCGATCAGCCCTGGGGCCAGGTAGGAGCGAGGGGCCACGGCTTCGACGCCGTCACCTCGACACGATGCCTCGGTCACGGGCTGAGGTGCTCACTCGGAGACGTCCAGAGCACCACCACAGGTCGCGCTGCGCGACGCTTCTCCGCTCCCTACAGCTCGGAGCCCCACTCATGGACCAGCCGACGAACAGCACTGCAAGCACGCAGATGGACCGCCGGCAGATGCTCACGGGCATCGGCCTCGCCGCCGGTGCGCTCTTCGTCCTGCCACTCGTCACGGGGACCGGGCTGTCGACCGCGCTGGCAGCGACCGCCGCGCAAGGAGGCGGGACGCCGCCGCCAGCAGGGCCCCAGGAGCTCATCCTCAACGGCGGCTTCGAGGACCACGGAACGAGCTGGGTCCTCACAGGCTCCGCCGAGGTGCTCCCGGCAGACAGTCACACAGGCACGTTCAGCTGCCACTTCGGCGACGTGAACAACGACGACGGGAGAGGCATCCAGTTCGTGACGTTGCCGGCGGGCCCCGGCACGGCGACCCTCAGCTTCTGGACCCGCAAGGACACGTCCGACAGGATCCAGTACGACCAGCAGGGCGCCTACATCACCGACGCCACAGGCACGATCGTGCAGACCCTGTTCCGCACCTGCGAGAACGCGGGCTGGACGCAGTTCACGACCGACATGACGCCCTACCTGGGCCGCAAGGTGGGCATCATGTTCCTGATGCACACAGACAGCTCGGTGCTGACATCGATGGTCGTGGACGACGTGAGCCTCCTGTTCACGCCCTCGCCGGTCGACAAGGACCAGTGCAAGGACGGCGGCTGGAAGAACTACACCGACGGCACCGCCTCCTTCAAGAACGAAGGCGACTGCGTCAGCTTCGCCGCCACCGGCGGGAAGAACGCCGCCTGACGGTTCCCGACGACGTCACGACGCTCTCGAGATCCAGCCGAAGAGTCCTTCTCCGCTGAGCGCGAGGCCGGCTCGACCTGCGGAGCCTCGCCGAGCAACGGTGGCGCGATGCGGAGGCGCCGTGCTGGTCGCCGCGCCTGCCGCTCGTGAGCGCGGACGGTTGCTCCACGCCGCTGTGCCGCTGTCGCCTTCGGTCGCGACACCGTCGAAGCGGCGCGGCGCACCACCGCGACGTCGCTGGCCTGGGATCCCGGCGCCGAGCGACTCCTCGTCGTCGCGGACGAGGCGTACGAGGGGCGGCGGGGCGCACTCGGCCCGAGGACCACGTCCTGCCGTTCCTCGAGACCGGCTCCCACCTGCCTGACGGCTGGAAGCACGACGGCTCCCCGCCAGGCGACCTGCAGCACGTGATGCTCCCGCTGCTGCCCGGACGGCAGGAGGCAGCGCTACCTTGCCGTCCATGGAGCTCGGGCGGCTCGAGAGGGACCGTGAGCCGGTGCTCCTGCGTCGAGCCAGGGCTGCGGACCTGTCCGCGCTGGTGGCTCTGCTGGCCGCCGATCAACTCGGGGCTTCCCGAGACGGCGCTGACGGCCCTGATGGCCTCGCCCCGTACGAACGGGCCTTCGCGGTCATCGACGCCGATCCGGCTCACCTGCTCGTGGTGGGCACACTGGGCGAGGACGTGGTGGCAACGCTGCAACTCACGGTCCTGCCCGGCTTGGCTCGAAGGGGAGCGAGCCGGATGCAGATCGAAGCGGTACGGGTCCGTTCAGACCTTCGTGGAGGCGGACTCGGAGAAGCCCTCGTCGCGTGGTCGGTGGAGCGAGCGCGTGGTCAGGGCTGTTCTCTCGTGCAACTCACCTCCGACAAGGCGCGGACGGAAGCACACCGCTTCTACGCGAGACTCGGCTTCGTCGCGTCGCACGAGGGTTTCAAGCTGCACCTGTGAGGAGGTCCGAGGAGCGACGGCAGGTCCCGCGACCGCTCCCGCGCGATGTACCTGCGTGATGCTCAGATCGGCTCGTACAGCGCTGGCGGGCCGTGACCACCGCCAGTGCCGGCTCGCCTGCTCGAGCTGAGGGCGCTCCGAGGAGGGAGTCCCGGTCAGACGGCAACTCGCTGGGGCCGGATGTCGGGGTCGAACCGACGACCTACCGCTTACAAGGCGGTTGCTCTACCACTGAGCTAATCCGGCAGGGAGCGCCACGGCGCCGCCCCGAGTCTGGCAGACCCGGTCAGGGCGCGGCGGACCCGGCGACGACCCGGGCGACCGTCGTCGTCGTCCACCGCCGCCCGTCCGCGGTCCGGCGCTGCTCGGTGTTGAGGGCTGCGGCGATCGTGTGCAGGGAGGCGCCGCGGCGGTGCAGGGCCAGGATCCGCTCGACGTCCTCCTGGTCCGCGACCGGACCGGAGGCGACGACGTCCGGCACGGTCCCCCGGGCCGCGAGCCAGCTGTCGAGCGCGACGGCGGGGACGGCCGGTGACCACAGGTAGCCCTGGGCGAGGTCGACCCGCAGCCGGCGCAGGACGGCGAGCTGAGTGAGGTCCTCGACCCCCTCGGCGACGACGGTCTTGCCGACGGCGCGGGCCAGGCTGACGACGCTGGCGACGATCGCCTCGTCGTCGGCGGACCGCCCGAGGCCGGCGACGAAGGAGCGGTCCACCTTGATGGTGTCGACGGGGAAGCGCTTGAGGTAGGTCAGGGAGGAGTAGCCGGTCCCGAAGTCGTCGAGGGCGACCCCGACGCCGGCGTCGTGCAGGGCGGCGAGGACCCGCTCGGCACCGGGGTCGTCCATGAGGGCGCTCTCGGTCACCTCCAGCACGACGTCCTCGGGCAGCGCCCCGGTCTCGCGCAGCACCGCGGACACGAGCTCCACCAGCCCGCCGTCGACGAGCTGGCGCGGGGACAGGTTGACGGCGACCCGGTAGGGCGTGCCGGCGGCCCGCCACCGCGCGGCCTGCTGGCAGGACTCGCGCAGCACCCAGGCGCCGAGGTCCAGGATCATCCCGGACGTCTCCGCCAGCGGGATGAACTCGGCGGGCATGAGCAGCCCGCGCTGCGGGTGCTGCCAGCGCACGAGCGCCTCGGCCGCGACCATCGTGCCGTCCAGCCGCACGACGGGCTGCAGGTGCAGGCGCAGCTGGCCGCTGACGACGGCGGTGGCCAGCTCGTTGCGGGTGCGGGTGCCGACGTGGGAGACGTCGGTGGCCTGCCCCGCGGCCCGGCTCCCGTCGGCCCGCTGCAGCGAGCGCTCCGCGGCAGCGAGCAGGGCGCCGGCGTCGGGTGCGGGGCTGTGGCCGATCCCGACCCGGAGCGTGAGGACCGCCGAGCGCGACCCGCACTCGACCGGTCCCCCGACGGCGTCGGCCAGCGTCGCGGCCCGGGCCCGGACCTCCTCGACGCTGGCCATGTCCTCCAGCAGCACGGCGAAGGTCCCGCCGCCGACCCGCGCCACGCTGTCGCCCTGCCTGACGGCCGCGGGCAGGCGCTCGGCGAGCACGCGCAGGACCTCGTCGCCGCCCGCGGTGCCGAGCGCCTCGTTGGTGGCGGCGAGGTCGACGACGTCGAGCAGCACGAGGCCGGTCAGGTACCCGTGCCGGCGGCCCCAGACCAGCGCCTGCGTGATGCGGTCGAGCAGGAGGCGGCGGCCGGCGAGGCCGGTCAGCCCGTCGAGCAGGCTCCGCCGCTCGAGCTCGAGCTCGGCCCGGCGCCGCTCGGACAGGTCCCGCACGTTGACGACGACGCCTCCGACGTCGGGGTCGTCGAGCAGGTTGGTCAGCACGTGCTCGGCCCAGCGCCAGGTCCCGTCGGCGTGCCGCACCCGGGCCTCGACCCGCTCCACGGTCTCCGGCGCCGCGAGCACGCGCCGCCACGCGGCCTCGATCACCGGCCGGTCGTCGGGGTGGTCGAGCTCGCTCGAGTCCGACCCCAGCAGCGTCTGCGGCTGGTGGC
>JAOPWW010000475.1 GCA_025965495.1 Frankiales bacterium | reverse complement strand
GAAGTCCGGCTTCGGGCCCGCGACGGCGGCCACGGGCTCCTCGACGGCCGCGGGCTGCTCGACCGGCGTGGCCGGGGTGATGAGCGTGACGCTGTGGTCGGTGACCCCGAGCACGTACTCGGCGTCGCCGATGCGCACCATCGTGAGGGCGGCGCCCTTGCCGACGCGGGTGCTGCCGAGGACCTGCACCGGGTTGGTGCGGCGCGCGGCGCGGAAGCCCTCGGTGCGCTTGAGCACGGCCAGCACTGCGAACAGCAGCGCGAACACGCACGCCACCCGCAGCAGCAGGCCGAGGACCACCATCAGCGCTCGACCACCGCGGTGACGCGGACGCCGAACTCGCCGTCGATGACGACGACCTCGCCCTTGGCCACCAGGCAGCCGTTGACCAGGACGTCGACCGGGGCGTCGGCCGCGCGGTCGAGCTCCAGGACGGCGCCGGGGCCGAGGGCGAGCAGGTCGCGCAGGGGGAGCTTCACCCGGCCGAGCTCCACCGCGAGCTCCACCTGCACGTCCTGCAGCAGGCGCAGCTCGCGGGCCTCGCCCGCCGGGGTGCCGGGGCCGAGGTCGGGCAGGTCCGGGCGGTCCAGCGGAGGCAGGTCGGTCGCGTCCGGGCCCATCCGCGGCCCGCGCGGACCGGGCACGAGGCTCTGCAGCGCGGACTCGACGGCGCTCGCGGCGACCGGCTCCTCCTCGACCGGCGCGGGCGCCTCGACGACGGCGGCCGCGGGCTTCGGCGCGGGAGCACCGGGGGTGCGACCGGGGAAGGCGTCGAGGAACTCGTCGGGCAGGGACATCAGAGGCCTCCGAGCAGGTCGTGCACGACGACGGCGCGGCGCTTGCCCCGACGTCCGAGGGATGCGGTGAGGACGGTGACGCCGGAGGAGCCGCCGGGGAGCACGCCCAGCAGGGTGGCGACGGCGTCGGGGTCGAGGTGCAGGACGTCGCCGGGGGCGAGGTCCTCGACGTCCTCGGCGCTGACCGTCGTCGACCGCAGGCGCAGCGCGACGTCGACGCACACGTCGGACAGGACGCGCTCGGTGGCCGACGCCGGCTCGATCGCGGCGGGGCCGGTCTCGGCCGGCAGCAGCGACTTCGCCGGCAGGCACAACGTGATCTGCGCGGTGGCTCCGGAGGGGAGGGCGAGCTCGACGGGGACCGCCACGACCTCGCCGAGCCCGGTGGGCAGCGGCTGGTCGGTGACGGGGCCGCAGGCCAGGCCGGTGACGCCGTGGTCGGCGAGGGCGTCGACGACGGGCTGCAGGGCGGGCACGAGGTGGCGGACCAGCAGCTGCTGCTCCATCTGCGACGTCGCGCGGTCCTCGGCCTCGCCGGGGCCGCCGAGAAGCAGGTCGGCGAGGGCGACGGCGTCGGTGCGCGCGATCAGCAGCAGGCCGGGCTCGGGCAGGCCGCAGGCCAGGGGTGCCCAGACGGTGCCGGGGCGGGCGACCTCGACGGGGGCGGCCCGGCGGACGCCGCGGCAGGAGCCCTCGACGTCGCGGCCGCAGGCCAGCCCGACCAGCAGGCCGACCCGGGGGGCGGCGGCGACGACGGACGTGACCAGGCGGCCGGCGCCCGCGGGCATCGGCAGCGGTCCCGAGAAGTCGAAGAGGCTGGCGGGCGGCACGCTTGTCCTTCGTCGCGTCCGCCGCCCGAGCGCATGGTGCAGGTGGGCCATGCCGGGCACCACCCGCGGGGCCAGGGCCGCTAGTGCGGCGTCCGGCCCCGCGGGGGCGCGCGGTCAGTGCCTCTTGCCGGCCTTCGCCGCCGCCTTCGGGCTGGGGACGGCCGTCGGGCTGGCCACGGCCTTGGCGGCCGGCGCCGGGGACGCGTCTCCGGCGGCCGGTGCCGTGCTGGCCCCCGCCGCGGTCTTGGGCGCCTCGACGACGATCTCCACCCGGCGGTTGAGCGCGTAGGCGTGCTCGGTCGGGGCGTCCTCGCGCGGCCGGGTGTCGGCGTACCCGGCGATGCTGATGCGCTTGGGGCTGATGTGCGCCTTGTCCATCAGCTGGTCGGCGACGGCGGTGGCCCGCATGGCCGACAGCGCCCAGTTGTTGCGGAACGGTCCGCTGCGGACCGGCCGGCTGTCGGTGTGCCCCTCGACGATCAGCGGGTTGCCGACGCCCTTGAGCACCTCCCCGAGCCCGTCGAGCATGGCGGTGCCCTGGCGCGTCACGTCGGCCTCGCCGCTCTCGAACAGGACCGCGCTCGTCACGTAGAGCACCAGGCCGCGGTCGTCGATCTTGGCCTCGACCTTGTCGCCGAGCCCGGCCTTCTTGAGCTCGGTGTCGATCCGCTTCTTGAGCTCGTTGAGCGCCTTGGGGTCCAGGATCTTGCCGCCGGTGTTCGCCGACCACATCGAGGCCTGGGGGACCGGGGTCCCGTCCTTGGGCGCCAGGGGGTCCTTGCTGATCTCGCCGTCGGTCGGGACGCCCTCGCCGGGCAGGGACGGCAGCGTCGTGCCGGTCCCCTCGGCGAACGCCTCCTTGAACGTCTGGAACTTCTTGAGGTCCAGGCTGGAGATGGCGAACATCATGAGGAACGTGACCATGAGCAGGGTCATCATGTCGGCGAGGGCGATCAGCCACGCCTCGCTCGGGTGCTCCTCGTGGTCGTCGTGGTGCTTCCTGCGGCGGCCGCCGTGGCTGCCGTGGCCGGCGGACACCGCTACGCCGCCTTCTTCTCGCCGACGCCCTCGCGCACCTTGGGCGACAGGTGGCTCTTGAGCTTCTCGCCGACGGCGCGCGGGCTGACGCCGGCCTGGATCGCCAGGATGCCCTCGACGATCATCTGCCGGTGCTGGGCCTCGGCGGCCGAGACGCGCTTCATCTTGTTGGCGATCGGCATGAAGAACACGTTCGCGATCCCGATGCCCCACAGGGTGGCGATGAACGCGGACGCGATGGCGTGGCCCATCTCGGCCGGGTCGTCCATCTTGCCGAGCGCGAGGGTGAGCCCGAGCACGCAGCCGACGATGCCGATCGCGGGGGCGTACGCGCCGCAGTCCATGTGGAACTTCGCGGCGACCTTGTGCCGCTCCTTCATCGCGGCGAT
Source organism: Frankiales bacterium (assembly GCA_025965495.1). Lineage (GTDB taxonomy): Bacteria > Actinomycetota > Actinomycetes > Mycobacteriales > SCTD01 > RYN-122. The sequence continues at coordinate 2,897 of JAOPWW010000475.1, read as the reverse complement.
GTCGGCCTCGAGGACCTCGGCGACCTCGTCGGAGTCGGTGCCGTCGATGACGAGCTCGAGCCCGCGCTTCATGAACGCGTCCTCCACCGCCTTGGCCTTCTCCTCGAGGGCCAGCAGGCCGTCGCGGCGCGCGGTGTCGGCGTACTCCATGAGCTCGCCGACGGCGGCGGCGCCGTCGAGCTTCTTGCCGGGGAGCATCATCTTCATCGTGGCCTTGAAGCCCGGTCCGATGTCGCTCATCTTGTTGCTGGCCATCCCGACGCCGACGGTGCCGCCGACGATGATGATGATGGCCGAGGGGTTGGAGAAGGCGACCATCGGGCTGCCGCCCTCCATGACGAACGCGACGGCGATCATCACGAGCGCGACGACGATGCCGACCGGGGTGGCGACCTCCATGGTCAGTGCCCCCCGTCGGCGGTGTCACCGAGCGGGCGCAGGTGCAGCAGGCGACCCTCCGGCTCGTCGTGCTCGGTCTCCGTGGCCGTCTCGTCGAGCATGTGCTCGGCGAGCGCCAGGACCGTCGCGCGGTAGCGGGTGATGGCCTCGACCACCTCGGCCGAGGTGTCGCGGACGACGTAGGTCCTGCCGTCGACCAGGGTCACGACGGTGTCGTGGTGGGACTCCACGGTCGCGATCAGGTCGGCGTTGAGGTGGACCTCGCTGCCGTTGAGGCGTGACAGACGGATCATGGTGCCGCCCTCCTCCTGAGGGAACAGCCCGCACGCGGACCGACGCGGGCGTCCTGCTCGCGCACAGCCCCATCGGCGCGAGCTCCGGGCGGTTGAGCCGCCGCGACGAGCCCCGACCGGGTGAACCGTCCCCGGACGACGACGCCCGCCCGAGCGCGTGCTCGGGCGGGCGTCGTCGTGCGGCTGCTGCTAGCGCTTGAGGTTCACCAGCTCCTGCAGGAGCTCGTCGCTGGTGCTGATGACCTTGGAGTTGGCCTGGAAGCCGCGCTGCGCGATCATCATGTTGGTGAACTCCTGGGCGAGGTCGACGTTCGACATCTCCAGCGCGCCCGACGCGAGGGTGCCGGCGCCGTTGCCGCCCGCTGCGGACAGGACCGCCGCACCCGACGCCGTGCCGGCACGCAGCCGACCGTCGCCGGCCTTCACGAGGCCGGCCGGGTTGTCGAAGCTCGCCAGGGCGACCTGGGCGACGGCCTTGCTGTCGCCGTTGGCGTAGACGGCGTTGATGGTGCCGTCGGGGGCGATGGAGAACGAGCGCAGCTTGCTGCCCTCGGGGGTGCCGTCCGTCGTCGTGGGGACGGTGAGCGGGCCCGGCTCGGCGCTCGTGTCGATGGCGCCGTCCGTGCCGGACCAGCCCTTGAGGATGCCGCCGGCGGGGTCGACGAGGTGGCTGGAGGCGTCGAGGCTGAACGAGCCCGAGCGGGTGTAGGCGGACGTGCCGTCAGCGAGCGTCAGCGGGAAGTAGCCGTTGCCCTGGATCGCCATGTCCGACGGGCGGCCGGTGGTCTGGATCGCCCCCTGCGTGACGACGCTGTCGACGGCGTTGAGCCGGACACCGAGGCCGACCTGCTCGGGGTTGACGGCGCCCGCCGTGGCGGTGGAGGCGCTGCCGTCCTTCATCATCTGGCTCAGCGTGTCCTGGAAGACGACGCGGCTGGCCTTGAAGCCCGAGCTGTTGATGTTGGCGATGTTGTCGCCGATGACATCCATCATCTGCTGGTGGGCCTTCATGCCGGACACTCCGGCGAACATCGAACGCATCATGCTGGCGGACCTCCACGAGGAGAGCGACCGTCCGTGGTGGGAAGCGGCGCGCCGTCCTGGGGCGCCGTGCCGTGCGGGTCCGTCAGGGTGACGGCGTACCGGCCGGGGTGGCCGTCGAGAGGGTGGTCGTGCTGGTCGGGGTCGCTGCAGCAGTCGTCGCAGCGGGCGTCACGGCGGTCGCCGCCGCGGTCGTGCTGGTGGCCGGGGTCGCCGTCGGCGCGGCGGAGGCCGTGCTGGGGAGGGTCTGGACGTGCTGGACGTCGCCCGGAGCCAGGGTGCTGCCGTCGCTGAGCTCGAGCAGCGCGGCCCCGTCGGTGTAGCGGACGCCGACGACCGTGCCGCTGCTGGCCATGCCGTCGGTGCTGCCGGTGACGCTGCGGCCGACGAGGCCCTCGGCGGAGACCCGCTGCTGCCACTGCGCGGCGTCGGCCTGCGCCTTGACGAGCTGGTCGAGCTTCTCCACCTGCGTGAAAGTCGCCATCTGCGTCATGTAGGCCTGGCCGTCGGTCGGCGCCATCGGGTTCTGGTACTTCAGCTGCGCCACGAGCAGCTTCATGAAGGCGTCGGGCCCCATGGCGCTCTCGCCCGGCTTGGTGGTGCTGGCGGTGGCGCCCTTGGCGGTCGTGGTCGACGTCGTGCTGGTCGCGCTGGGCGTGGTGGCGAGCGGAGTGGTCACGGTGCTCCTGTCCGCTACAGCCAGGCGCCGGCGGGGGCGCCGTCGGCGGTGGTCTCGGTGGTGGTGCCGGGCTCTCGGCCGGTACGGGGGTCGCTCGCTGTCCGATCGGCGCGTCCGCCGCGCTGTGGAGTCGCCTGATCGGATGACTCGCGTCGCCCGGACGTCGCGGCGCCGTCCGGGGCGGGACGGTCCTGCTGCTGGGAGGGCCGGTCCTGGGCCGAGGGGCCCTGGCGCACGTCGAACGACGACAGGTCCAGGCCGTGCGCGAGCAGCGTGCTGCGGACGTCGGCGGCGGAGCGCACCAGGCCGGAGGCGGCGACCGCCTCGGACGTGCGCAGCTGGACGTCCACCCGCCCCTCGCGCACGGTGAGGCGCACGACGACCGGGCCGAGCTCGGGCGGGTCGAGCCGGACGACGAGGCTGGCGCGTCCCCCGCCGGCGGCCTTGAGCCCCCGGGCGAGCTCGCCGACGGCGGGCCGGACCTG
>JAOPWW010000473.1 GCA_025965495.1 Frankiales bacterium | reverse complement strand
CGCCGTGGCCGCGGTCGCGCCCACCGCGGGCCAGTCGACCTACACGCCGGTCGCGCCGGTCCGGCTGCTCGACACCCGCACCGACGGCGGCCGGCTCGGCGCGCAGCAGACCCGCGACCTGCAGGTCACCGGGCGGGCGGGCGTCCCGACGACGGCCAGCGCGGTCGCCCTGTCCGTGACGCTCGTCGGGGTCACGGCCACGACGGACCTGAAGGTGTACCCGACGCCGGTCGAGCCGGGCAGCAGCAGCCTGGTCGTGGTGGCCGGCGTGCCGGCGTCCAACCTGGTCGTGACCGCGGTCGGGGACGGCGGCCAGGTCCGGTTGAAGAACGCCACCGGCTCCGTGCAGGTCGTCGTCGACCTCGCCGGCTACTACGCCGAGGGTGCCGGCTCGACCTTCGTCCCGGCGCCGCCGCGCCGACTGCTCGACACCCGGACCACGCGCACCCCGGTCGGTCCGGCGGAGACCCGGGTGCTCACGGTCGCGGGCGGCAGCACCGGCGCGCCGGCCGACGCGACGGCGGTCGCGGTCAACCTCACGGCGGTGGACGCGACGGCGCCGACCACCGACGTCCGCGCCTACCCGACCGGCCCCGGCGGCCCGCCGAACGCGAGCAACGCCAACCCGGGCAAGGGGCACGGCACGGCGACGGCGGCGGTCGTCCCCGTCGGCCAGGGCGGCGCGATCAGCCTCTACAACAGCGCCGGCCGGGTGTCGCTGATCGTCGACCTGCAGGGCTGGTACGTCCCCTCGACCACGGAGGCGACCGCCTCGGTGTTCCACCCGCTGCCGCCGCGGCGCCTGCTCGACACCCGCAGCGACGGCCCCGCCGTGGCGGGGGGCGCCACCCGGGACGTCGTCGTCGCGGGGGCCCGGTCGCCCGAGACCGGCGGGCAGGACCGGACCGTCCCCGCTCAGGCGACCGGCGTCGCGCTCGTGGTCACCGCCGTGGACGCGAGCGCCGTCACCGACGTCCGGGTGTACCCGCTGCCGTCCGACGGCTCGAGCTTCCCGGGCTCGAGCAACCTCAACACCGGCCCCGGCGGTCGCTCGGCCAACACCGTCCTGTCCGCCGTGGGCCGCGACGGGTCGGTGCGGCTGCGCAACAGCGCCGGCACCGTCAGCCTCGTCGTGGACCTGGTCGGCTGGTACGGCCCGGCCGGCACCGGCTTCGACGTCAGCTGGCCGCAGTGCACGTCCGCGGGGGCGACGACGGCGACGACCCCGTCCGGCGGCGGCTTCGCGATGGTCGGGGTCACCCGCGGCCGGCCGTTCACCGACAACGAGTGCCTGGCGGCCGAGTGGTCCTGGGCCTCGTCGCTGCCCGGCGAGCCGGCCGCCTACCTGAACCTGGACGCTCCCGGCAGCGACAGCCCGCAGTGGACGGCCCCCGGCGCCGAGCCGTGCAGCGGCGCCTCCACCGACTCCGCCTGCGCCCGCAACTACGGCCGCGCCGTCGCCGCTTACGCCGTCGCCCGGACCCCGGCGACGCCGTCCGGCGGCCGCCCGTTCGTCTGGCTCGACGTCGAGCTCGGCCCGACGTGGCAGACCGGCGCGGGCGCGGTCGCGGTCAACCGCGGGGTGGTCAACGGCGCGGCTGAGGGCCTGCGCGCCGCCGGCTACACCCGCTACGGCATCTACACCGACGCCGAGGCCGCGGCGTCGAAGAACGACTGGAAGCTGATCATGGGGGAGTTCGCCCTGCCCCAGCTCCCGCTGTGGGTGTTCGCGAGCAGCAACAGCGGGACCCGCGAGCTCTGCGTCCCGGCACCTGCCTCGACGACCCACGGACCCGTCCAGGTCGCGCAGCTGCACCCGTCGCAGAGCGGGTCGGCCTTCGACGTCGACGACCTGTGCTGAGCTACTCGCGCGCGGCGCTGTAGCGCCGGAGCGCCTCCTTGCGCTCCTCGGCGTGGTCGACGACGGGCAGCGGGTAGCCGTTCGGCGGTCCGCCCGGCAGCTTCCACGGCTCGTGCACGGCCTTGCCCGCGACGTCGCGCAGCTCCGGCACGTAGCGGCGGACGTAGTCGCCCTGGGGGTCGTGGGTCAGCCCCTGGGTCGTCGGGTTGAACACCCGGAAGTAGGGCGCGGCGTCGGTGCCGGTCCCGGCGATCCACTGCCAGCCGTGCTGGTTGCTGGCCAGGTCGCCGTCGCGCAGGTGCTGCATGAAGTGGCGCGCCCCCCGCCGCCAGTGCAGGTGCAGGTCCTTGACCAGGAACGAGCCCACGACCATCCGGACCCGGTTGTGCACCCACGCCTCGGCCAGCAGCTGGCGCATCCCGGCGTCGACGACCGGGAAGCCGGTGCGGCCGGTGGCCCAGGCCTGGAAGCGGGCGTCGGCCTCGGGGCCCTCGTCGTACTCGAGGTGCTCCAGGGCCGGCGTGAGGTCCTCGCGGGCGCTGTCCGGGCGGTGCCACAGGACGTCGGCGTAGAAGTCGCGCCAGACCACCTCGCCGGCGAGCTTGCCGTCGCTGTCCCCGAGGTCGGCCAGCATCGTCCGCGGGTGCACGCAGCCGTACTTGAGGTAGACGCTCATCCCGCTGGTGCCCTCGGGGACGCCGGGCTTGTCGCGGGTCTCGCCGTAGCTCGGGGCCCGGCTCCCGACGAACGCCGACCACCGCTCGAGCGCGGCCAGCTCCCCGGCCGGCGGCAGCACGACGTCGCCGAGGTCGGGGTCGGCGGGGACGCCGTCGGTGGGCAGCCCGCCGTCGGTCCACCGGACGTCGACGTCGGGGGCGGGGGAGTGGACACCGCGCTCGCGGTGCGCCCGGGCGAACGGCGAGTAGACCTTGAAGGGGGTGCCGTCGGCCTTGCGCAGGGTGCCGGGGGTGACGGCGTAGGGGCTGCCGGTGGCGACCAGCGGCACGTCGCCGAGCGCCTGCCGGACCCGCTCGTCGCGCTCCCGACCGTAGGGCGCGTGGTCGCTGCTGATGTGGACCCCGGTCGCGGCCACCTCGCGGGCGACCCGGGGCACGACCTCCTCCGGGCGGCCGGTCAGCACCCGCAGCCGGCCGCCGGTCCGCTCCTCGAGCTCGCGCAGGCAGCCGTAGAGGAAGGCCAGGCGGGGAGCGCCGGAGGGCCCGCGCAGGGCGTCGTCGAGCACGAACAGCGGGAGCACCTCGTCGGCCTGCTCGGCGGCGGCCAGCAGGGCGGGGTGGTCGGCGAGGCGCAGGTCACGGCGCAGCCACAGGACGGAGACGGTCACGCACGGACCGTAGGCGGCTCGGGCCGACCCCGCCGGGGCAGGTGGCTCTCACCCGGAGGTCTGGTGTCCGTCGCCGTCCGTGGGCATCCAGGGGGCCAGATGTCCTCGAACCCTGGAGCAGCCATGAGCGTCCCCCTCAGCGGCAGCGCGCCGCGCGGCAGCGCCGGTGCCGGCACCGTGCCCCCCGGTCAGCCCGGGTCCGGCTTCCTGCCCGGGCACCCCGTCCAGGGCCCCCCGCTGGTGCCTGTCACGACGCCGCCAGCACCAGGAGCCGTCCCGGTCCGGCCGCGCGACCGCGACGCCGGGTCGCGACCGCGTCGCAAGCCGCCGCTGGCCTGGCTGCCCTGGGCCCTGCTCGCCGCCCTGCTGGCGCTGCTCGCGCTGATGCTCCTCGCCGCGACCCTCGCGGGTCCGGACAAGGCGTCCGGCCGCGCCTCCCGCGCAGCCGCCCCGGCCGCTGCCGGGGCCGGTGCCCTCACGGCCGGAGGCGTCGACGTGCTGAAGGACCGGGCCTCGCTCGCTCGCCTCGCCTCGCTCCAGGGCAAGCCCGCGGTCGGCCGCGGGGTGCTCGTGCAGTCGGTCGTGGCCGACGAGGGCTTCTGGGTCGGCAGCAGCGCCGCCGATCGCACGTTCGTCTACCTCACCCCCGAGGCGCGCAAGAGCAACGGCGAGTCCGGCTTCCAGGTCCGCGCCGGCCAGCGGATCGACCTCGCCGGGATCGTCACCGGCACCAGCGCCGGCGACCCCCAGCGGTTCGGCGTCACCGACGCCGAGGGCGCCCGCCAGCTGACGGCCGAGCACGCGTACGTCCGGGCCACCTCGGTCCGCCTGTCCTCCTAGCCCCCTTCCCCCCGCTCGACCTCCCCTGAAGGACTCCCATGACCCGACCGCTCGCCGTGGACTTCGAGGGGCCCGTCACCGACGGGTTCCGGAGCCTGGCCACGTTCGTCCCGCGCCTGTTCGGCTTCCTCGTCATCCTGCTCGTCGGCTACGTCGTCGCCCGGGTCGTCAGCACCCTGGTCGACAAGGCCCTCGAGAAGGCCGGGTTCGACCACGCCGTCGAGAAGGGCGGCATCAAGCGGGCGCTGGCCAAGAGCCAGTACGACGCCAG
>JAOPWW010000441.1 GCA_025965495.1 Frankiales bacterium | reverse complement strand
GAGCGCGCGGCCCGGCAGGAGCGGGCGGCGCGGGAGCGCCTCGTCGCCCTGCGCGAGCAGCGCGCGCGAGGGGCGGCCCTCGCGGAGTCCGTCGTCGCCGCCGTCGCCGTCGCGCTGGAGCAGATCGGCGCCTCCCTGCGGGCGGCGACGCAGGAGCGGGAGACCGCGCAGGCCGCGCGCACCGTGACCGACAGCGAGCTCGCCGGCCTGCGCGCCCGGGGCCGCGAGCTCGCCGCCGAGCTCGACCGGCTCACCGACGTCGTCCACCGCGACGAGGTCGCGCGCGCCGAGCAGCGGCTGCGGATCGAGGCCCTGGAGACGCGGGCGGTCCAGGAGTGGGGCGTGCCGCTGGAGCAGCTGGCCGCCGACTACGGCCCGGACGCCCTCGTGCCGGTCGACGGCGACGAGCCGGTCGCCTACGACCGGGCCGAGCAGGAGAAGCGCGCGGCCGCCGCCGAGCGTGCGTTGGCCCTGCTGGGCAAGGTCAACCCGCTCGCGCTCGAGGAGTACGCCGCGCTGGAGGAGCGCTCGCAGTTCCTCGCCACGCAGCTCGACGACCTCACCTCGACCCGGCGCGACCTGCTCACCGTCGTCCGCGACGTCGACGAGCGCATCCACGACGTCTTCGCCGCCGCCTACGCGGACGTCGAGCGGGAGTTCGTCGAGGTCTTCGCGACGCTGTTCCCCGGGGGCGAGGGCAAGCTCGTGCTGACCGCCCCCGACGACATGCTGACCACCGGCATCGAGGTGCTGGCCCGCCCCGCGGGCAAGAAGGTCAGTCGGCTGTCGCTGCTGTCCGGCGGGGAGCGGTCGCTGACGGCCATCGCCCTGCTGGTGGCGATCTTCCGGGCCCGCCCCTCGCCGTTCTACGTCATGGACGAGGTGGAGGCGGCCCTCGACGACCGCAACCTGGGCCGGCTGCTGGAGCTGTTCGAGGGGCTGCGGCAGACCAGCCAGCTCATCGTCATCACGCACCAGAAGCGGACGATGGAGATCGCCGACGCCCTGTACGGCGTCACCATGCGCGGCGACGGCGTGAGCGCCGTGGTCAGCCAGCGGCTCCGCGAGCGCGAGCCCGCGTAGGCGCCGGCCCGCTCAGGTCGCGGCGAGGACGATCAGCAGCAGGAGCAGGGCCGCGCACCCGGCGACCACGATCAGCGGGACCTTCAGGCCCGAGTTGCTGGTGTCGGTGCGGTCGCCGTCGGTGGGGCTGCCAGAGCTCATGGCGGGCGTGTGCCCCGCTCGGGCCGACGTAGACCGCCGCCGCGCGGTGCGGGGACGGCCCCCCTGGTAGGACTGGTGCGTGCTGGAACTCCTCGGTCTGCTCGTCGCCGTCCTGGTCGTCACCGTCGTCGCCGGCCTGGCGCTCGTCCGCGGCCGGGGGAGCAGGCAGCTCCCGGCGTCCCGCCCGAAGCCGGGCATCGACTACCGCCCCGGCACCGGCGACGACGCCGAGGTGCCCCGCGACACCGCGAAGCGGACCGTCGACACGCTGACCCTGCCCGACGACGTCGAGGTGCTGCCCCCCTCGGTCGACGTCGTCGACCCGCAGACGCCCGTGCTGGACGTGCCGGAGCCGACGGCCGGCCGGATGGCGCGGCTGCGCACCCGGCTGTCCCGGTCGCAGACGACGCTGGGTCGCGGCCTGTTCGCGCTGCTCACCCGCGACGTGCTCGACGAGGACACCTGGGAGGAGGTCGAGGACACCCTCCTGACCTCCGACATGGGCGTGGCCGCGACGCAGGAGCTCGTCACCGCGCTCCGCACCCGGGTCCGGGTCGAGGCCGTCCGCACCCAGAGCGAGCTGCGGCCGCTGCTGCGCGAGGAGCTGGTCAAGCTCATCGGCAACGACGTCGACCGCTCCCTGCGCACGCTGCCCCACGAGGACGGCCGCCCCGCCGTCGTCCTCGTCGTCGGGGTCAACGGCGTCGGCAAGACGACGACCTGCGGCAAGCTCGGGCGCGTCCTGGTGGCCGACGGGCGCTCGGTCGTGCTCGGGGCGGCGGACACCTTCCGGGCCGCCGCCGCCGACCAGCTGCAGACCTGGGGCGAGCGGGTGGGAGCGCACACCGTCCGCGGGCCCGAGGGCGGCGACCCGGCCAGCGTGGCCTTCGACGCCGTCAAGAAGGGGATCGAGGAGGGGGCCGACACGGTCCTCATCGACACCGCGGGGCGGCTGCACACCAAGACCGGCCTCATGGACGAGCTCGGCAAGGTCAAGCGCGTGATCGAGAAGCACGGCCCGGTCGACGAGACCCTGCTCGTGCTGGACGCGACCACCGGCCAGAACGGCGTCACACAGGCACGGGTCTTCACCCAGGCCGTGGAGATCACCGGCATCGTGCTCACCAAGCTCGACGGGACGGCCAAGGGCGGCATCGTGGTCGCCGTGCAGCGCGAGCTCGGCATCCCCGTGAAGCTCATCGGCCTGGGCGAGGGACCGGACGACCTGGCGCCGTTCGAGCCCGAGTCGTTCGCCGACGCGCTCCTCGGCGACGAGGCGGCGCTGTAGGTCCTGTGTGAGGGTGGTCACGCCCGGGGAGGATCCGGACAGACCTCCAGGAGGACCCGTTGACCACCTCGCGCCGCACCTCCGACCGTGTCGCCACCGCGACGGTCGGTGCCGGTCTCGACAGCATGCTCACTGAGGCGGGCGGCTCGTTCCGCCGCTTCCTGCCCGGCACCGCGACGGTCCGGCTGGCCGTCAAGCTCGCCCGGCAGCCCGGACCGCTGGTCCGGCACGGCGGTGAGCTGGTCGCCGAGCTGGGCAAGGTCGCCGTCGGCCGGTCGGAGGTCGCGCCGGCCAAGGGCGACAAGCGCTTCGCCGACCCCGCCTGGAAGGGCAACCCCTTCCTGTCGCGGCTGTGCCAGGCCTACCTGGCCGCCAGCGACACCACCGACGCGGTCCTGTCCGACCTCGACCTCGACTGGCGCGAGGCGGCCCGGCTGCGCTTCCTGGCCGAGAACGTCGTCGACGCCCTGGCTCCGAGCAACTCGCCGCTGCTGAACCCGGCGGCGCTCAAGCGGGTCATCGACACCGGCGGCGTCAGCCTGGTCAAGGGCGGGGCGCAGCTGGTCAAGGACGTCGCGCGACGCCGCACGCCGGCCATGGTCGACGAGTCGGCGTTCGACGTCGGGACGGACCTGGCGCTGACGCCCGGCGCGGTCGTCCTGCGCACGCCCGTCGTGGAGCTGATCCAGTACCGGCCGCAGACCGAGACCGTGCGCGAGGCGCCGCTCCTGCTCGTCCCGCCGATGATCAACAAGTACTACGTCGCCGACCTCGCGCCGGGCCGCAGCATGGTCGAGAACTACGTGCAGAGCGGCCAGCAGGTGTTCGCCATGTCGTGGCGCAACCC
>JAOPWW010000418.1 GCA_025965495.1 Frankiales bacterium | reverse complement strand
CCGTCACCGGCCTGTCGCCGGAGATCATGGGCTACGGCCCGGCCGCCGCCATCGAGCTCGCCCTCAAGCGGGCCGGCAAGAGCGTCGCCGACATCGACCTGTTCGAGATCAACGAGGCGTTCGCCGCGCAGGTCATCCCGTCCTACAAGGACCTGGGCATCCCGCTGGACAAGCTCAACGTCCACGGTGGCGCCATCGCCGTCGGCCACCCGTTCGGCATGACCGGCGCCCGCATCACCGGCACCCTCATCAACGGCCTGCAGACCCTCGACAAGCAGTTCGGTGTCGAGAGCATGTGCGTCGGTGGGGGGATGGGCATGGCGATGGTGCTGGAGCGCCTGAGCTAGAGGTCGTTGCCCTGACCGCTGCGGCGGGCCGGCTCTCTCTGGCGCTGTCGCTGCGCTCCTCTCTGCGCCTGCCGAGAGCCGACCCGCCTCCGCTCCTTGCGCGACTCAGCCCCGTCGCTCCTGCCTCTCGAGGCGGGGCGGCGGGGCTGAGGGCTGTCAGGGCTCAGCCCCGTCGCTCCTGCCTCTCGAGGCCGGGCGGCGGGGCTGAGGGCTGTCGGGGCTGGGTCGTGCCTGGGCTACTTGGTGGTGGCGAAGGAGCTCACGCACTCGCCCTGGTTGTGGAACACCGGGCTGGTGCTCGTGGACCAGCCGCCGTCCTTGCACTGCTCCCCGCTGCCCTTGGCCGCAAAGGTGTAGCGGTCACCGGCGAAGTCGATGGCGTCCAGGACACCGTCGCCCTTCACCCCCGACCCGAGGGAGAATCCGAAGGCGAGGACCTTGGCCGTCGGGAAGGCACCACGCCACTGGTCCAACGTGCCGTGGTTCGAGCTCCCGTAACCACCGCTGTGCGACGGGGCGCCGTCCTTGACGAACTGCTTGCTGCTGCCGCCCACCCACCAGTCGTTGCCGTAGAAGGCCGGCTCGCTGACCAGGATCCCGTCGACGCTGCCGTCTGCGTCGAAGTCGACGACCAGCTGCGTCCCGGGCGCACCGGTCGCGGAGGTGTTCGTGTACTCGAGGACGGGCTCGCCCACGGAGGCGAGCTTGGTGGTCGTCGCGACGTACTCGGCGACCTTGTCCGTGCTGGTGGCGCCCTCGGTCCACAGGTGCAGGCCGGTGCCGACCACCGCGTAGTGGCCGGTCGCCCGGGTGTCGGACAGGGCGGGGACGAAGTCGCGGGGGACGTCGATCGTCTTCCCCGCGGCGAACGCGAGCTAGGAAGTCCCTACCAGCAGGGCGACGGCGGCGACAGCGACAGCGAGAGCAGTGCGCTTCATGAGGGGCTCCTCGGCTCCGGTCAGAGGACCACGGTGGTCATGACGGGCGGGGGCCGGTTTCGCGCTCGGCTCCCCGCACCTGCCGCGACCAGCACCACGGTGCGGATCAACGCATCCCTCGCGTCGCCCGCGACGTGCGCCGGCGATGCGGCGACCGTAGGGCCGCCGCCCTGTATCACCGGAGGGGCGACCGAAGACCACCTGATGTGACCAGGGACGAGTGCCCCGTGTCCGGACGAGTCAGGACAGGAGCTGCCAGCTGCTCGGCCTGGGCCCGGGCCGCGTGCACCGCCTGCTCCCGGGCCCGGGCTTCGCTGGGCAGCGGATCACCCACGTCGAGGGCGACGTCGAAGACCCGCAGCAGTCCCTCGATGCGCTCGGCCGCCGTCTGGACCAGCCGCCCGGCGGCCGCCAGGTCGCGGACCACCACCTGCAGCTGGGAGGAGGCGACGAAGCCCTCCGGGCCGTTCTGCCCGTCGTGCTCCTGCACCGACAGGCCGGTCGTCTGCCGGTCCTGCGGCGTCACCCCGGCGCCGTCCAGCACGCCCAGCAGCTGCTCTACGGCCTCCGACGCCCCCCCGACGGCCAGGCCGATGGTCGCGTCCCGCACGTCGACCCCCAGCCCGACGACGACCTGGTCCGGGACGGACTGCGCCCGTCCCACTGCGGTCACTTCCAGCGTCGAGTCCACCGCCGGGACCTGGCCGCCCCGTACCGGTGGAGGACGCCGACCGGCCCTGTCAGGGGCCGCCGGACAGGGCGTAGGTGTAGACGCGCGACCCGTCCGAGACCTGCAGGACGGTGGGCACCTGGTCCCGCGGACTGGGCGGGCCGTAGACCCGACCGCCGCCCTCGGACCTGCCGACGAGCACCTGCCCGGGGTCGACGGTCCTGCCGGGCGGGAGGTCGCTGCGCAGGTAGTCGCGGCCCAGGACCTGGATCCGCGGGGCCGCGGCGCTCGGGCTCCAGCGGTACTCGTAGGAGCGGTCGTGCACGAGCCGGAGGTGGACCCCGACGGCGAGCAGCGCGAGCGCGGGCACGCCGAGGACGATCGCGGAGACCGCCCGGACCCACCGCGACTGCACGCCTGATCGTGGCAGACCCGCCTCCGCTGCAGCACGGAGCGTCCGCCGCCCGCGACGTCGCCGACCTCGCCGCGCACCGCCCGGGCGAGCGGGGACTCCGGGGTGGAGCTCGACCGAGGAGGCTCAGACCCCGGCGGTCCGCTCCTGCTCCCCCGGCTGGGGCTGACGGCGCCCGCAGGTGGTGCAGACCATGAGGGCCCGGCCGGAGGCGTCCCGCTCGCCGATCAGCTTGAACGTGCTCTCACGCTGGCAGTGCCCGCACGCTGCCTGCACGAAGAAGCGCTTCTTCACCGTGTGCCTCCTCCGGTCATCAGGTCGTGCCGAGCATGCGCCCGAGGGCGTCGCGCGCCGCGGCCGAGGTGTCGGCCAGCGCGGTGAGCTCGGCGGCCAGCGCGGCGACCCACTCGTGCAGGGGCACCGTACGGCGGCTCAGGACCACCCCGCGGACCACCTGCCGTACCTCCCCGACGGGACCCGTCCGGCCGCTGCGCAGCTCGAGCTCCCGGTCGGTCCCGTGCACGCGGACCGCCACGGGTGTCCCCGGCCGCCCGGCCAGGCGGTCGCCGAGGCTCCGGTCCCGCTCGACCTCGACCATGCCCTCGGGCAGGGCGTCCCCGAGGGTGGCGGTGAGGACCCGGACCAGGGACGCGACGTCGGGGGCGTCGCTGCGCAGCGCGGCGGCGACCAGGTGCAGCTCCAGCGGGCCCCGGGAAGGGTCGAGCGGGCCGGGGTCGAGCGGGCCGGTCACCGGCCGTCCGACAGCGGCAGCACGAGCTGGGGCGTGGCGATCGTGTGGTCCTCGCGCAGGGGCCGGACGGCGGTGCCGATCGCGAAGAACTCGGTGGTGTGGCCGCCCCACCGGTGCGGCAGGTTCAGCAGCTGGACCCCGACGATGCCCTCGGCGCCGAGCTGCTCGGCCTCGGCCTGCATGCGGCTCATCGCCAGCTCGCGGGCGTCGTAGAGGGCCTCGGTGAACTGCGGGATCTCGACGTTCTGACCCGTGCTGCCCAACGTCTGCAGGATCCCGCGGTGGGCCACGTGGTAGACGCAGGTGCCCATGGTCATGCCGACCGGGGCGTACCCCGCCTGCAGCAGGGTCCAGAAGTCCTGGCCGGACAGGTCGGACGTGAAGGGCTTGCCGTGGACGTTGCGCCACGTGCCTCCGGGCGTCGTCGCGTGGGCCTCGTCGGCCTTCACGGCCGTCCCGATGGCGATGAACTCGGCGAGGTCGGAGCCGAACTCCTTGAACTCGATCTCGAGCCGCACCCCGACGATCCCGTCCGCGCCGAGCAGGTCCGCCTCGGCCTCCATGCGGGTCATCGCGAGCTCGCGCGCGTGGTACATCGCCTGCGAGAGCGTCTCGAGCTCCTGGTTCTTGGTCCACCGGCCCATCTGGAAGCCGACGTGGTAGATCGAGCTGCCGAGGACCAGCCCGAGCGGCCGGAAGCCGGCCTCGCGCACCAGCAGGAACTCGTTCACCGACAGGTCGGAGGTGAACAGGCTGGTGCTGGACCCGGGCCGCATCTCCGACAGGCGGCGGACGGCGTCGGCGGGCAGGGCGCTGTCGACGGGCAGGGCGCTCTCGGTGCTGGTCACGGTGCTGTCCTGTCGGTGGTGGGCCTGTCGGTGGTGGGCCTGTCGGTGGTGGGCCGTCGGAGCGGGAGGACGGTGAGGGTCCGCCGGGCGGTCGGCGCGGTGCGGAAGCGGGCCAGGGCGGTGCCGAAGACGGTGGCCTCGGCGACGTGGTCGACGTGGCCGTCCGACGGCTCCTGCGCGTGCACGTGCAGGGTGGTGCGGGACACGAGCGCGCCGTCGGCGCCGGTGGCGGCGACGCGCTCGCGGAACCGGGCGCGGGCGTCGTGACGGACCTGCTGCACGAGGTCGGTGTAGCCGCTGACCTCGGCGTTGCTCCAGCCGCTGGCCTGGCGCTGCGTCCGGTAGTCGTCGTGCCGGATGCCGACCGAGATGCCGTAGACGATCGCGGCCGGCGCCCAGCCGGCGTGCAGCAGCGCCGCGACGTCGTTGCCGTCGAGCTCGGTGACGAAGGGGCGCTCGAGGAACAGCGGGGTGTCGGCCCGGACGGCGGTGCCGAGCGCGAGGAACTCCCGGCCGCCGCTGACGTGCTGCTCGGTCAGGCGGACGCCGACGACGCCGTGCGCACGCATGGCCACGGCCTCCGCCACCAGGCGCGCCAGCGCGGCGTCGTAGGCCCCGCGCAGGGCGTCGACGTAGGGCGCGTAGCCGCTGTAGCGGCTGCGGGAGCCGCTCGTGACGGTCCGGCCCGTGCCCCAGCTCGCGCCGCAGCCGGCCCACCCCTTCCAGCCGAGGTGCACGACGGCGCAGCCCATCACCTCGCCCAGCGGCCGCAGGCCGACGGACTGCGCACCGACGAACGACGGCACGTCGAGCAGCGAGGTCCGGACGCCGTCCGGCCGGTAGCGCGCGGCCCGGGCGGCCACCGCGGGCGGCAGCCCCCGCCCGTCCCAGTCCGTCACCCGCGGCTCCTGTTCGCCCTCACGCCCGGAGGCTACGGCCCTGCGGCGCGCACCACACCGCGCCCTCCACAGGGGCGCGCCGGGGCTACGGCAGCCGCGCCAGGAGGCGGTCGGCGCACGCCGAGACCAGGTCCGGGTCCTCGGTCTGCGTCCAGGAGAACGGCCGGTCGAGGTCGGCCCCGTCGGCGGTCGCGCCAGGAGTGAGGTCGCGGGCGACGAAGGCGGCCGAGAAGGTGCGGCCGAGCACGACGAGGTCCCACTCGAGGGCCAGCGGGTCGTGCGGCAGCAGGGCGACGTGGGACAGCCCCGTGCTGCCCGGGCGGTAGTCGCTGACGAGGCCGCGGGCGAAGGCGTGGACGGTGGCGCCGGAGCGGGCCAGCCCGGCGTAGGCGTCGCGCGTGGGCGGCGTGAGGTGCCGGCGGTCCTGGAAGGTCACCAGCACGGTGTCGACGCCGGCGGCCAGCGCCCGGCGCTCGAGGGCGCGGCTCGCGCTGAGCAGCTGCCGCTTGGTCCGGCGCTGGGCCGGGACGCGCTGGGCGACGACGTCGAACGGGCTCTGCAGGTCGGCCGCTCCCGGCCGCGCGGTGAGGGAGGTCATGACGACTCCTCGGCAGCCTCCGGGCCCGGCTCGAGGTCACACTCGTGTGCTCCTGCGGAGAGGACGTCGGCGACGCCGAGCGCCTCGGCCAGCCCGACGGGGACCTCCTCGCCGAGCAGCTGCGCCCGGTGCAGCAGCAGGTGGCACGTCGCGGCGAGGGCGACGTCGGGGGCGGGCCCGCTGCGCACGAGGTCGGCCGCGGTGACGGAGAGCTGGTCCGGCAGGGCGAGGTCCGTGCTCAGGCGCGGCAGCGCGACGGGCGCCTCGCCCGCGAGGGCGACGAAGGAGGCGGCCAGGTGGAACACGACGTCGGCGCGGGACCGGCCGGGAGCCGCAGCGGCAGCCCAGCGGGGCGGGGTCCAGACCCGCAGCCGCTGCACGAGCGACCGGGCCTCCCGGTCGAGCAGCGCGACGCTCACCGGACCTGCCCGGCGAGCCAGCGCTGCACCTGCTGGCGGCTGTCGTCCTCGCGGCCCGGCAGACGCTTGGTGGACGCGGGCTCGCCGAGCGCCCGCAGGCCGTCCGCGAGCGCAGGTCCGCTTCCCGCCGCGACGACGACGTGCTCGCCGCCCAGCCCCTCGGCCAGTCCGGTCTCGTCCGTCGTGAGCAGGCGGCAGCCGTGCGCCAGGCCCTCCACCAGCGACAGCCCGATCTGCTCGCGCCACCCCTCGACCCGCCGGCTCGGCAGCACGACGGCGGCCGCCCGACGCATCGCGTCGTGGACCTGCGCCCGGTCGGCCTGCACGAGCAGGTCGACGTCGTCGCGTCCCTGCGCCCACGCGCGGACCTGCTCGGTCCGCGGTCCCCAGCCGAGCACCCGCAGCCGCCAGCCCGCCGGCCGGACCTCGTCCCAGGCGGCCAGAAGCAGGTCGACGCCCTTGCGCTCGGACAGCTCCGCGGCGAACACCAGCTCGCCGGACGCCGCCACGACGTCGTCGTCGCCCGGGAAGCAGCGGCCGCAGCGGGGCCGCCGCTCCTCGACGACCGTGGTGGTCCAGCCCGCGCCGGGGCAGCTGCGGTCGTAGGCACGGGCAGCCGCGGCGCTGCCGAAGGCGACGGCGACCAGCCGCTCCCAGCCGGGGGGCGCGGGGTGCGGGAGGACCTCGATGGCGTAGGTGCACAGCAGCGCGTCCGGGACGGCGTCGGCCAGGCGCAGCGACGCCGGCCACTCCGCGGTCCAGAGCGGCTCGGTCACCTCGAGCACGTCGGGCGGGTCGGCCTTCAGGTCCGCGGCGAGCGCGTCCGGGTCCGCGAGCAGCACGGGGAACGGCGCGGCGCGCAGGACGGCGTCGTCGCAGTCGGGGTGGCGGCCGGAGGCGAGCAGCCGGAAGCCGGGGAGCGGGGCGAGCCGCTCCAGGTGCGACGAGCGCAGGACCGGCGTGTACAGCGCGAATGTCGGGCCGGTCACCCGGCCAGCCTAGGAGCCCGCTCCCGTGTCCCCCGGGGCCGAGCGGGCAGACTGCAGCGGTGACGCCTGCCAGACGCCCGCCCCGGTGATCGCCGCTCTCGCCGGAGTCCTCTCCGTGCTGCTGCTCACCGCGGGCACCGCCCTGTTCGTCGCCGCCGAGTTCTCGCTGGTCGCGGTCGAGCGCCCGCAGCTCGAGGTGGCCGCCGGGCAGGGCGACGCCGGCGCCCGGCGCGTCCTGTCGTCGGTGCGGATGCTGTCCTTCCAGCTCTCCGGGGCACAGCTCGGCATCACCATGACGACGCTCGTCGTCGGCTTCATCGCCGAGCCCTCGTTCGCCGCCTTCGTCGGGCCGCCGCTCGAGGCGGCCGGCCTGCCGCGGGGCGCCGCCGACGCCGTCGGGGTGGCCGTGGCGCTGCTGCTCGCGACCGTGCTGCAGATCGTCTTCGGCGAGCTGGTGCCGAAGAACCTCGCGATCGCCCAGCCCTTCCCCACCGCGCGCGCCGTCGCCGGGCCGCTGCGGGTCTTCAGCGCCCTGCTCCGCCCGC
This sequence comes from Frankiales bacterium, assembly GCA_025965495.1. Lineage (GTDB taxonomy): Bacteria > Actinomycetota > Actinomycetes > Mycobacteriales > SCTD01 > RYN-122. The sequence continues at coordinate 159 of JAOPWW010000418.1, read as the reverse complement.
TCATCGCGGTGTGCATCTCCAGCGCCAACGCCGTCGTGCGGCGCCTGGGCATCGAGCCGCAGGAGGAGCTGCGGTCGGCCCGCTCGGCGTCCGAGCTCGGCAGCCTGGTCCGCTCCTCGGTCGCCGAGGGCACGCTCGACGAGACGACCGCCACGATGC
>JAOPWW010000139.1 GCA_025965495.1 Frankiales bacterium | reverse complement strand
GGGCCTTGGCGAGCGCCTCGAGCCGCGCGCGGTCGACGAGGATCGCGTACAGCAGCCCGATCGCGGTGGCGATGAACGGCGTGACCACGACCCACAGGAAGGTGTTGCGCAGGACGATCCGCTGGTCGTGGTCGGAGAAGATCCGGGTGTAGTTGTCGAGGCCGATGAAGCTGTGGCCGGCGGCGTCGAAGAACGACAGCCCGATGGTGCGCGCGGCCGGGTAGATCAGGCCGATGAGCAGGGCGACCACCGTCGGCAGCAGGAACGCCGCAGCCACCTTCGCGTCGCCCCGGCGGCCCTTCACGCGGCCGGCGACGAGCAGCACGAGCCCGACGACGGCCCCGAACGCGAGCAGGGCCAGGAGCATCTGCAGGACTTTCGAACCGGCGCTCACGCCGTCCCCTTCGGCAGGCCCGGCACTGCCGGGGCGTGTGTGGTGCGGCGGGCAGTGGTGCGGAGTGCAGTGCGGCTGGCAGTGGTGCACCGGCCGGGCACGCGGGTGCGTGCCCGGCCGGGGTGGAGCGGTCTAGCTCTTCGGCCAGGCGGCCTCGATCTTGTCGACCGTGTCCTTCGTGCTCTGGCCCACGATCCAGGCGGTGGCCTGCTTCCAGAAGGCGTTCGACCCGATCGCGGCCGGCATCTGGTCGGAGCCGTCGAAGCGGAACACCGCGTTCTTGTCCTGGAACGTCGTCGCGGCGAGCTTGTCGATCGGGCTCACCAGGTTGGCCGGGTCCAGGCCCTTGTTGGCGCTGACCCAGCCGCCGAGCGGCGTGGCCTTGGCCTTGGCGTTCGCCCAGTCCGCGCTGGACAGGTAGGTCTGGAACGCCTGCACCTCGGGCCGGTCGTTGAACGCCGCGATGAACTCGCCGGCGCCGAGGACGGGCTTGTCGTCCGCGGTCTTGCCCGGCAGGTAGAAGGCGAAGACGTCGCCGTCCTCGGCCACCTTGGTGCCCTCGGGCCAGTTGGCGGCGTAGAAGCTCGCCTGGCGGTGCAGGGAGCAGGTGCCGTCGAGGATCGGCAGGCCGCCGTCCTGGAAGGTGGTGCTGGCGATCGACTTGACGTTGCCGAGGCCGCCGTTGAAGTAGGCCGGGTTCTTCATGTACGCGCCGACGGCGTCGAGCGCGCCGGTGGACTCCGGACCGTTGAACGGGATCTCGTGCTTGACCCACTTGTCGTAGGTGTCCGGGCCGCTCTGGCGGAGCATCATGTCCTCCATCCAGTCGGTGACGACCCAGCCCGTGGCCTCACCGCTGGCGATGCCGGCGCACCAGGGCTTGCGTCCGCCCTGGGCCAGCTTGTCGGTGACCGCCTTGAGCTCGTCGAGGGTCTTCGGGACCTCGATGCCCTTCTCCTTGAACTCCGACGGGGAGTACCAGACGAGGCTCTTGAGGTTCGCGCCCAGCGGCGCGGCGTAGAAGGTCCCGTCGACGGTGCCGTAGTCCTTCCAGTCCTTGGTCCAGTACTGGTCGACGTTCTTGCTCACGGCGTCGGGGGCCTTGACGACCTTGCCCGTCGTGACGAGCTGCTTGAGCAGACCGGGCTGCGGCACGATCGCGAGGTCCGGCGGGTTGCCGGCGCGGGCGCGCACGAGGACCTGCGTCTCGAAGGACTTGTCGCCCTCGTACTTCACCGTGACGCCGGTGCAGTCCTCGAACGGCTTGTAGGAGTTGATCTGCGGGGTGTCCTCCGGGGTGACGATGCTCGTGTAGATCGAGACCGTCTTGCCCTTGAGGTCGCCGAACGCCTTGTAGGGCGCGCAGACGTCGTTGCTGCCGGCGCTCGCGCCGCCCCCGGCGGCGGTGTCCTTGGTGCTGCTGCTGCCGCCGCCGCAGGCGGACAGCAGGACGGACAGGCCCACGGCGCCGATCAGGGCGACCGGGGCGCGGGACGTCAGGCGCAGGTGCATGCCGGTCCTCATCTCGTGTGCACCGGCCCGTCGTGGACTCGAGGGGCTCGCGGTGTGCCGCTAGTGATAACGCTTACACGAGTGACGTGCAACACTCGCGGCCAACCGAGCGCGAACCGTGACCGAGCAGTCGGCCGGGCGCCCGGAGCAGGTGCCGGCGGCCTCCCCGCCGGCTCCCGAGCGGAGGGGGACGCATGGCCACGGTCACGTTCGACGGGGCGACCCGCAGGTACGAGGGGGCGACGCGGCCCGCCGTGGACGCGCTCGACCTCGAGGTCGGCGACGGCGAGTTCCTCGTCCTGGTCGGCCCCTCCGGCTGCGGCAAGTCGACGTCGCTGCGCATGCTCGCGGGCCTGGAGCCGGTCGACGGCGGAGCCATCCGGATCGGGGACCGCGACGTCACCGACGTCGACCCCAGCGACCGCGACATCGCCATGGTCTTCCAGACGTACGCGCTCTACCCGCACATGACCGTCGCGGAGAACATGGGCTTCGCGCTCAAGATCGCGGGACGCCCCAAGGACGAGATCCGCACGCGGGTCGAGGAGGCCGGCGCGATCCTGGACCTCACCGAGTTCCTGGACCGCAAGCCCAAGGCGCTGTCGGGCGGGCAGCGGCAGCGCGTCGCGATGGGCCGCGCGATCGTGCGCAGTCCACAGGTCTTCTGCATGGACGAGCCGCTGTCGAACCTCGACGCGAAGCTCCGCGTGGCGACCCGCACGCAGATCGCCTCGCTGCAGCGCCGCCTCGGCACCACGACGCTCTACGTCACCCACGACCAGGTCGAGGCCATGACCATGGGCGACCGGGTGGCGGTGCTCAAGGACGGCGTCCTGCAGCAGGTCGACGCGCCCCGGGCGATGTACGACAAGCCGGCCAACATGTTCGTGGCCGGCTTCATCGGCTCGCCGGCCATGAACCTGCTGACCGTCCCCCTGGACACCGAGGGCACCGCCACCGTCGGCAGCCTGGGCGTGCCGATGCCGCGCAGCGGCCGGGACGCGGTCTCCGGCAGCACGGTCGCCGTGGGCGTCCGGCCCGAGGACCTGCGCCTGGTCGGGGAGGGCGAGGGCGTCGAGGTCGTCGTCGAGCTCGTGGAGGAGCTCGGGTCGGACGCGTTCCTGCACGGCAGCGTCACCGGGGGCGGAGCCGGCGACGTGCTCGTCGCCCGCGTCGACCCCCGGCACCCGCCGCGCAAGGGCGACGCCGTCACGCTCGCGCCCACGCCGGAGCAGCTGCACTGGTTCGACGTCGCCAGCGGCGAGCGCGTCCCGGTCTAGGGGGCGACGACGCGCCGCAGGGCGGCCAGCGCCATCTCCTGCAGGACCTCCCGGCGCGGGGAGGCGCTGTAGGGCGTGGAGTTCAGCAGGCCGAACGCGGCGTGGGCGGCGGTGCGGGCGTCGGGCAGCGGGAGGTCCGGCCGCAGCCGGGTGAGGACCCCGACCCAGACCTCGACGTAGGCGCGCTGCAGCCGGCGCACCTCGCGGGCCCGCTCGGCCGAGAGGTTCGCCAGGTCCCGGTCCTGCACGCGGATGAGCTCGGGCTCGGTGAGGGCGAACGCGGTCTGTGCCGCCACGAGCCGCTCGAGCGCGTCGTCGTCGTCCGCTGCCTGCTCCACCTCGCGCCGCCCGCCGTCGAGCAGGCGGCGGCTGATGCCCACGAGCATCTCGCCGAGGACGGCGTCCTTGCTCGGGAAGTGCTTGTAGACGCCGGGCCCGCTGATGCCCACGGCGGCCCCGAGGTCCTCGATGCTCGCGCCGTGGAACCCGCGGGCGGCGAACAGGCGGGCAGCCTCGGCGAGCAGCTGGTCGCGGCGGGACACGGGGGCTCCTGGACAGGGGGGTGAGCGGACGCTAACCTCGGACAGGTTAGCACTCACTAACCACCGTCAGGAGCCCTGTGAGCGCCCCCCGGCTCGGCACCACGTGCGACCCGCGCAGCGACGACTTCGCCCGCAACGCCGCCGCGCAGCAGGTCCTCGTCGAAGAGCTCCGCGCCAAGCTCGACGCCGTCGCCCTCGGCGGACCTGAGGGCTCGCGCCGTCGTCACGTCGAGCGCGGCAAGCTCCTCCCGCGCGAGCGCGTCGACACGCTGCTCGACCCCGGCAGCCCCTTCCTCGAGCTGTCGCCGCTGGCCGCCGACGGCCTGTACGACGGCGACGCGCCGGGCGCGGGGGTCATCACCGGGGTCGGGCGGGTGAGCGGTCGCGAGTGCGTCGTCGTCGCCAACGACGCGACCGTCAAGGGCGGCACCTACTACCCCATGACGGTGAAGAAGCACCTCCGGGCGCAGGAGGTGGCCCTGCACAACTCCCTGCCGTGCCTGTACCTGGTCGACAGCGGCGGCGCGTTCCTGCCGCGGCAGGACGAGGTGTTCCCCGACCGCGAGCACTTCGGCCGCATCTTCTTCAACCAGGCGACCATGAGCGCGCGCGGCATCCCGCAGCTGGCTGCCGTGCTGGGCTCCTGCACCGCCGGCGGCGCCTACGTCCCTGCCATGGCCGACGAGGCCGTCATCGTCCGCGACCAGGGCACGATCTTCCTCGGCGGGCCGCCCCTGGTGAAGGCCGCGACCGGCGAGGTCGTCACCGCCGAGGACCTCGGCGGCGGTCTGCTGCACAGCCGCACCTCCGGCGTCACCGACCACCTCGCCGACGACGACACCCACGCGCTGGAGATCCTGCGGGGCATCGTCGGCGGACTCGGCCCGCGCACCCCGACGCCCTGGGACACGTCCCCCGTCGAGGAGCCCGCCGTCGACCCCGACGAGCTCTACGGCGTCCTGCCCGCGGACCCCCGCACGCCCTACGACGTCCGCGAGGTCATCGCCCGCCTGGTCGACGGCAGCCGGTTCCGGGAGTTCAAGGCGGAGTACGGCAGCACGCTGGTGACCGGCTTCGCCCACGTGCAGGGGCACCCGGTCGGGATCGTCGCCAACAACGGGGTGCTGTTCGCCGAGTCGGCGATGAAGGGCGCGCACTTCATCGAGCTGTGCGACGCCCGCAGCATCCCGCTGGTGTTCCTGCAGAACATCACCGGGTTCATGGTGGGCCGCCAGTACGAGGCCGGCGGCATCGCCAAGCACGGCGCGAAGATGGTCACCGCCGTCGC
>JAOPWW010000359.1 GCA_025965495.1 Frankiales bacterium | reverse complement strand
GAAGAGCGCCTGCCCGGGCCGGTGATGCCGGCGGAGACCCTGCCGCTGCAGCCGCCCCCGGAGATCGTGCCGCACGAGGGCAGCAGCGGGGTGCTGCTGACCGCCCTGCCCATGCTGGGCAGCGTCGCCTCGATCGTGTTCGTCGCTGCCAGCCAGCCCGGACCGCGGGGGCTCGTCGCCGGCGGCATGTTCCTGTTCGCCAGCCTCGGCTTCGTCGTCGTGAGCGTCGTCCGGCAGCGCGGGCAGCGGCAGGGCCGCACGCTCGAGGAGCGCCGGTCCTACCTCCGCTACCTGCGGGAGGTCCGCGGGCTGGCCCGGGACGCCGCCTCCCGCCAGCGGGCGGCGCAGGAGTGGACGCACCCCGACCCTGCGCACCTGCCCGCGCTGGCCGAGGAGCGCAGCCGGGTGTGGGAGCGCTCCCCGGACGACGACGACTTCCTGCAGGTCCGCTACGGCGTCGCGGCCCAGCCGCTCGCGCTGGAGCTGCAGCCGGCCGAGTCGGCGCCGCTGGACCTGCTCGATCCCGTGTCGGCGTCCGCGCTCCACCGGCTGCTCGTCACGCACCGGGTGCAGCCCGACCTGCCCGGCGCGGTCGACCTGCGGGCGTTCTCGCGCCTCGAGGTGACCGGGGCGGACGAGGAGCAGGTGCGGGCCGTCGCGCGGTCGCTCGTCTGCTCCGCCGCGGCCTTCCACGCGCCCGGCGACCTGCGCGTGGCGGTGCTCGCCACCCCGGCGACGCTGGCGCACTGGGAGTGGCTCAAGTGGCTCCCGCACGCCGGCAGCCCGACGGTGCGGGACGCGGCCGGCCCCGCGCGGATGGTCACCGACGACCTGGACGCCCTCCTGGCGCTGCTCCCGGCGGACCTGCCCGAGCGTCCCCGCTTCACCCGGCGGCCCGTGGAACGGCCGCTGCCCCACGTCCTCGTGGTCGTCGACGGTGCCCGCGTGCCGCCCGGCAACCCCGTCCTCACCGAGGACGGCGTACTCGGCGTCACCGTCCTCGAGCTGCCGGAGACCTGGGACGAGCTCGACGACGACAGCCGGTTGCGCCTGCACCTGGACGCGCCGCTCGGCGCACGGACCCGTCCCGACGGGCGGGTGTCCCTGCAGCTGGTGCGACCCCGCGAGGTCCCCCTGGTCGCCGCCGGGGACCAGGTCGACGGCGCGAGCGCCGAGGCGCTGGCCCGTCGTCTCGCCCCGCTCCACGTCGGCGACGGCCCGGCCCGGCCCGACGCCCTCGCCACCTCCGCCGAGCTGCTCGAGCTGCTTGGCCTCGGCGACGTCCGCACCCTCGACGTCGACGCCGCCTGGCGACCCCGCCCCCCGCGCGACCGGCTCCGGGTCCCCATCGGCCTCGCGGCGGACGGCAGCCCAGTGCACCTCGACATCAAGGAGGGCGCGCAGCAGGGCATGGGCCCGCACGGCCTCGTCATCGGCGCGACCGGCTCCGGCAAGTCCGAGCTGCTCCGCACCCTGGTGCTGGCGCTCGCCCTCACGCACAGCCCCGAGCAGCTCAACCTCGTGCTCGTCGACTTCAAGGGCGGCGCCACCTTCGCCGGGATGGCCGAGCTGCCCCACGTCAGCGCCGTCATCACCAACCTCGAGAAGGAGCTGCTGCTGGTCAACCGCATGCAGGACGCGCTGTCGGGCGAGATGGTCCGCCGCCAGACGCTCCTGCGGGACGCCGGCAACTACGCCTCGCTGCGCGACTACGAGCGGGCCCGCGCCGCCGGCGAGCCGCTGGACCCGCTGCCCAGCCTGTTCGTCGTCGTCGACGAGTTCTCCGAGCTGCTGGCCGCCAAGCCCGAGTTCACCGACCTGTTCGTCGCCATCGGACGGCTGGGCCGCTCCCTCGGCCTGCACCTGCTCCTGGCCAGCCAGCGGCTCGAGGAGGGCCGGCTGCGCGGCCTGGAGAGCCACCTGTCCTACCGGGTCGGTCTGCGCACGTTCTCCTCGGCAGAGTCCCGCACCGTCCTCGGCGTCCCCGACGCCTTCACGCTCCCCTCGACCCCGGGCCTCGGCTTCCTCAAGCCCGACCAGTCCACGCTCGTCCGCTTCAAGGCCGCCTACGTGTCGGGTCCGCCGTCGACCGCGTCGTCGCGCACCGGGAGCGCCGCCGGCGGGGGACCGGTCGAGGTCCTGCCCTTCACGCTCGCGCCCGTGCAGCGCCTGCCGTCGGTGGACGTGTCCGAGCCCGCTCCCGTCCCGGTCGTCGTGCCGCGCGAGGAGACCAGCGTCCTGGACCTCGCCGTGCAGGCGATGGCCGGCCGCGGCCCGGAGTCGCACAAGGTCTGGCTGCCGCCGCTGGAGGACAGCAGCCCGCTCGACGCGCTGCTGCCCGACCTGCAGGTCGACCCCGAGCTCGGCCTGGTGAGCCGGCAGGCCCGAGCTCTCGGCGTCCTCACGGTCCCGCTCGGCATCGTCGACCGGCCGCGCGAGCAGCGGCGCGAGCTGCTCACCGTCGACCTCGGCGGTGCCGGGGGGCACGTGGCCGTCGTCGGCGCCCCGCTGTCCGGCCGCAGCACCGTCGCGCGGACGCTGGTCGCCGCGCTCGCCCTCACGCACACGCCCCGTGAGGTGCAGTTCTACGTCCTCGACTTCGGCGGCGGCACCTTCACGGGCCTCCAGGGCCTGCCGCACGTCGCGGGCGTCGCCACCCGCGGCGAACCCGACGTCGTGCGCCGCGTCGTCGCCGAGGTGCAGGGCATCGTCACGGGTCGCGAGACCTCGTTCCGCACCTCCGGCATCGACTCGGTGGAGACCTACCGCGCCCGGCGCGCCGCGGGACAGGCCGACGACGGCTACGGCGACGTGTTCCTCGTCGTCGACGGCTGGAGCACGGTCCGCGCCGACTTCGAGGAGCTCGAGACCGAGCTCCAGCAGCTCGCGCAACGAGGCCTGACCTACGGCGTCCACCTCGTGACGACGGCGACCCGCTGGACGGACTACCGGCCCGCGGTGCGCGACCTGCTCGGTACCCGGCTCGAGCTGCGCCTGGGCGACCCGTCGGACAGCGAGCTCGACCGCAAGGTCGCGGTCGACGTCCCCGTCGGCCGCCCCGGCCGCGGGCTGACCCCGGGGATGCACCACTTCCTGGCCGGCCTGCCCCGCCTGGACGGTTCCAGCGACCCCGCCACCCTGGGCGAGGGCGTCGCCGCGATGGTGCAGGCCGTCCGGGCCGCGTGGACCGGCGCACCCGCTCAGCCGCTGCGGCTGCTGCCCGCCTCGATCAGCCTCGACGAGGTGAGGGAGCTCGCGGGCCCGCAGGCGGCCGAGGACCGCCGCCTGCTGCTCGGCGTCGACGAGCGGAGCCTCGCGCCGGTCGCCCTCGACGTCGACGAGGACCCGCACCTGCTGCTGTTCGGGGACGGCGACTCCGGCAAGTCGACCGTGCTCCGGACCTACCTGCGGGAGGTCCTGCGGACCCGGACGCCCGCGCAGGCCCAGGTCGTCCTGCTGGACTACCGGCGGGCCCTGCTCGGTGAGGTGCCCGAGGAGTACCTGCTGCACTACCTGACCAGCAGCGCGCAGGCCGGCCCCGTCCTCGCCGAGCTCGCCACGTACCTGCGCGGGCGGATGCCCGGTCCGGACGTCACCCCGGAGCAGCTGCGCAACCGGTCGTGGATGACCGGCGCGGAGGCGTTCGTCGTCGTCGACGACTACGACCTGGTCTCGACCTCGACGGGCTCGCCCCTGCACCCGCTGGTCGACCTGCTCGCCCAGGCGGCCGACGTCGGCCTGCACCTCGTCGTCGCGGGGCGCAGCGGCGGCGCGGCGCGCGCGCTGCACGAACCGGCCG
>JAOPWW010000336.1 GCA_025965495.1 Frankiales bacterium | reverse complement strand
GCCCGGACGAGGCACGTGACCGGGTCTGGTTCGAGCTGGACCGGCTCGGCCGCCCCGCATGCGTGTCGGTGCCGCGCGAGACGGTCCGGGCGTTCCTCGCCGCGACCGAGCAGGAGGTCGCCAGCGGGGACGAGCGCAGCGACGACGCCGTCGACGCCCTGCTGGCCCGCCTGCTGGCGACCGACCCGGGTGGGCCCTAGCGGTAGACGCTGACCGGCGTGCCGACCGTCAGCAGGCCGAACAGCCGGTCCATGGCCGGGTCCGTCACGCGCACGCAGCCGTGGCTGTCGGGGTAGACCGGCACGTTCGGGCTGCCGTGGACGGCCCAGCCCTGGGTGAAGTACGCGGGGCGGTAGAGCTCCCCGAGCCGGCTGACCCGGACGCCGTCGATCTTGCGCTCGACGCGGAACCGCCCGGTCGGGGTGTAGGCCTTGTACGTGACGCCGTCGGACTCGTAGAGCCGGTCGCTGCCGGTGCTCACGTCGACGATGCGGGTCAGCCGGCCGCCCTCGGAGACGTAGAGGACCTGCTTGGCGATGTCGACCTCGACGGCGCGGCCGCGGGCCGGGTAGCGCAGCTGGACCGCGCGCGGCGCGGCGAGCCGGGTGCTGGTGGCCTTGTCGTAGACGCCGGTCCGGGCCAGGCCCTGCGACTTCTGGAAGGCCGTGACCGCGTGGCGCAGGTCGTAGCCGAACACGCCGTCGACCGCGCCGACGTCGACGTGCTGCGCGGCCAGGCGCTGCTGCAGGGACAGGACGTCGGGACCGCGGTCGCCCTCGCGCAGGCTGCGCCCCTCGACGACCCGCTCGAGCAGGGCGCTGGACGCGGACCGGTGGGCCGGGGTCGCCACCAGGGCGGCCCGGTAGACGTGGCGGCCGAGCGCGTCCGCAGCCAGCACGGCCCGGAACGCACCGGTGCCGTCCGGGGTCACGGTGCGGACGGTGGACCAGCCCGTGGCCAGTCGGCGCTGGACGAGGACGGGCGCGCCGGCGTACGCCGGGAGCAGGCGGCCGCTCACGACGCCGGTCCCGCCGACCTGGGTGAGGCGCGGCGTGAGCGCGGCCACGAGGACCGGCTGCACGGCGACGACGGCGGTGCTGCTCGTGACGGCGGGGGCGGTGGCGGTGCGCAGCAGGTACTCGCGGCTGACGCGCGGGACCAGCTGCAGGGTGGCCAGCCCGTCGGGGCCGGTCGTCATGCGGCCGAGACGCGCGTAGCCGGTCGTGCCCGGGGTCCGGCCGAGGACGTCGAGCGCGACGCCGGAGCCGGGGCTGTTCGGGGCCCGGTAGTACCGGCCGCTGACGGTGAGGGCGCCGTTGCCGCTGACGAGCGTGCGGGACACGCCGAGGCGCAGGACCGGGCTGGACGCGGGCGTCGGGCTGGCGGAGGGGGCCGGCGCCGTCGGGGTCACGGTGGGGGGCGCCGTCGTGGGCGCGGCCGTCGAGGGGCTGCTCGTCGTGGGGCCGGCGCTGGGGGCCGCGGTGGTCGTCTGCGGCGCGGGGCTCGTCGCGGTGGGGACGGGGGTGGGGCTCGCCGTGGCCGACGGGTCCGCCGTCGGGGAGGCCTCCTGCGCGAGGGCCGCCGGCGTCAGCGGGGCCAGCAGCACGACGGCGAGGCCGCCGGTGAGCAGGCCGGCGCGCAGGCCGGACGGGGTCGTGCGGAGGTACGAGCGGGGCATGCCGAGCCTTCCGAGGGGGTCCGGGGCGGAGGCCGGACAGCGACGATCAGGACGAACCGTACCGGGGGCCCCGGTCCTGCACGTCCAGACGCGAGGACCCGGCCCGGGGTTGCCCGGGGACGCCGGAGGGCCCGGCCGCCGCAGCGACCGGGCCCTCGACGTGCGCGGACTAGGCGGTCGGCGCGGTGGTGTAGCCGACGACGTCGACGACGAGGTGCGCCGCCGCACCGCGCGGGCCGGCGACCGTGAAGGTCACCGAGCGGCCGGTGCCGACCCGGCTGAGCGCCTCGTTGGCCTGGGGCTGGCCGGTCACGAAGCCGACGTTCGAGGTCTCCGGGACCGGGCTGCCGGTCGGGGAGACGACGACGTACCCGGGGGCGGTCCCACCGACGGCCGTGACGTTGAGCAGGACGCCGGTGGCCGAGGCCGGGACGGCGTCGGGCAGCGTCAGCGGCACGTCGCCGCGGACGAGGCCGCGGCGCAGACCGAGCCCGGTGCGGGTGTCGGCGGCGCGGAGCGGGACGTCGAGCGCGGTGTAGCCGCCGCTCGCGAGGCCCGCCGTCGTGCCGGCCGCCGCGGCGACCGGGCGGACCAGGCCGACCAGGTCGACGACGACGGACGTCGGACCGCCCTGGACGCCCAGCGTCACCTTGCCGCCCTCGCCGACGGCGACGACGACCTCGTTGGCCTGGGTGCGGCCGGTCTCGAAGTTGACGTTCGACGTCGCCGGCTCGGGGGTGCCGCTGGCGTGGGCGACGATGTAGCCGCGGCCCGTGGGCTGCGCCGCCGTGACGTTGAGGACGACGGCGGTCGCGGTGGCGGCCGGCGTGCCGGACAGGTCGACGACGACGTCACCGGTCCGCCGCGGCTGAGCGGTCGTGCGGGTGTCGAGCAGTCGCGACGCGGCGACCGGCTCGATCCGGCCCGAGCCCGCGGGCGTGCGGGTCGTCAGGTAGCCGACGACGTCGACGACCACGTGGGCGGTCGTCTCGACGAACAGGTCGACCGAGCGGTCCTGCGACAGGCGCACGACCGCCTCGTTCGCCTGCGTGGCGGCGTCCTTGCCGGGCACCGCGGCCTGCACGTTGACGTTGCTCGTCGGCGGCACGGGGGCCCCGGACGGGAAGACGACGACGTGGCCGCCGCGGGTGGCTCCGGTGACCGTCACGTTGAGCACGGCCGACTGGGCGGCCGCGTCGGTCAGGACGCTGCGCAGGTCGACCGTGAGCCGGCCGCTGACCCGCGACCCGGCGGTGCGGGTGTCGAGGACGCGCTGGGCGGCCGGCAGGGTCACCAGGCGCAGGGCGTCGTCGGGGCGGGCAGGGGCGACGGTGGTGGAGCGGTCGGTGCAGTCGGCGGCCGGGCTGGTGCGGACCTGCTGCGAGCCGGTCTGCGGGTCCGGGAAGTGCAGGCAGTCGAGCTGGACGCGGTAGTCGGTGCTCGGCGTCGAGCCGGCCTTGGCGACGGCGGGCTCCCAGTCGGTCTTCGCGGCGTCCGGGTCGCGCTCGTCGGCGCCGTCCGTGGACAGGAACCGGCGGATCTGCTCCTGGGCCTCGAAGTGGGCCGGGAGGGTCGGGGTCAGCAGGAAGCCGTGGGGGTTGTTCGCGGCGTTGGCCGTGCGGTCGTTGCGGTAGACCCAGGTGCGGTCGTAGAGGTCGCCGGAGCGCAGGAGCTCGCCCGCCGTCGGGTTCGGCACGGTGCCGTCGCCGTACGCGACCTGGAAGATCACCTTCTTGTCCTTGAACTCACCCGTGCGCGACAGCCGGGGCGCGTACGCCTCGGGGCTCCCGGAGCGGGTCGCCCAGTTCGCCCGGGCGATCGCCTTCTGGATCGGCAGCGCGCCCTGGACCGGGTCGCTGACGCGGGGGTCGCGGCGCAGCGGCATCGACTCGGTGAAGCCGTAGAGGCCGGGGCCGCCGTTGGACAGGCCCGCGAGGGACGCGGCGAGCAGCGGGCGGAAGCCGCCGAGCCGGCTGACCTCGGGGATCGGGCCGCCGGCGACGTTCGGGACGCCCGCCGTCACGGCGGGGTCGCTGCCGAGCAGCATCGTCCCGTAGATCCCGCCGAAGCTCTGGCCGTAGTAGGCGACGGCGCCGGGGCCGGTGCAGGTGTCGACCGTGCCGTTGCCGTCGACGTCGACGCCCTTCTGCAGGGCCCGGACCAGCGCCATCTGGTCGACGACGGTCTGGATCAGGCCGTCGCGGCTGTTGACGACGCCGGCGGTGCCGACGCCCTCGGTGTCGGCGATCTTGCCGTCGCGGTCGAGGTCGCGGCCCCGGCCGAGCGCGGTGCCGGTGGTGACCGTGCCAGTCGCCGTCGTCACCTTGTACGTCGACTGAGGGCCGAAGCCGTGGCCGACGACGTCGGTGGCGAACACCGCGAGCGGGCTGGTGCCGAGCGTGTCGGCGGCCAGGAACAGGTCGTACTTGCTGCGGGTGAAGCCGTGGCCGAACACGACCGGCCGCAGGCAGGTGCCGGCGGTCGGGGCAGGCGCGACCATGGCGACGGCCAGGCGGGCGCTGCCGGTGGGGCTCGGCGTCTTCGTGGTCGGGACGGTCGGGATGCGCACCGACGGGTCGAGGTACTGCGGGCTCGTGATCGAGCCGAAGCCGTAGAACGCGAAGGTCTTCGCCGTGTTCGGCACGGAGGTCGTGACGAACGCTCCGGCCGCCTTCGGGTCGGCGAGGACCTGGTCGGTGCGGTCGATCCGCGTGCTGGTCGCGTTGGTCGGGAAGACCGAGCGGACGCCGTTGTCGGCGGTGTCGAAGCGCAGGGTCCGGGCGGTGTCGGCGATGCCGGCGCCCGAGTAGGCGCTCCCGTCGTCGAGGGC
>JAOPWW010000333.1 GCA_025965495.1 Frankiales bacterium | reverse complement strand
CGTCGCCATGAAGGACGCCAAGCTCGACCTCGAGGCGGCTTCCCAGGTCCTCGCCCGCACCGACCTCGCCTGGTACTCCGGCCAGGACGCCTACACGCTGCCGATGCTCGCGATGGGCGGCGTCGGCCACGGCGAGGCAGTGCGCGACGACGCCGGCCTGCGGGGGCTTGTTGTAGTAGGGCGTCACGACGAGCACGCCGTCGACGCCGGCCGCGGCGGCGTCGCGGGCCATCTGCTCGGAGTGCTCGGTGTGGTTGCTCCCGACGCCGGCCACGACGCTGCACCGGTCGCCGACGGCCTCGACGACGGCCCTGAGCAGGGCGGCCTTCTCGGTGCCGCGCGTCGTCGGGGCCTCGCCGGTGGTGCCGTTGAGGACCAGGCCGTCGTTGCCGGCGTCGACGAGGCGGACGGCGAGCTGCTGGGCGAGGTCGAGGTCGAGCTCGCCGGCGGCGTCGAACGGCGTCACCATCGCGGTGAGGACCCGCCCGAAGGGCGCGGGGCGGGGAGCGCTCGACATGCCCGCAGGCTACCCAGGACTCCCGGTCAGCAGCGCGTGCACCGCCGCCGCGGGCAGCGGGCGGTGCAGCAGGAAGCCCTGCGCCAGGCCGATCCCCTGCCCGGCGAGCCAGTCGCGCTGCCGCTCGAGCTCGACGCCCTCGGCGACGCAGCGCATCCCCAGCTCCTGGGTCAGCGACTGCAGGGCCCGCACGATGGCCTCGTCCCGGCGGGACGCGCCGAGCCCGCCGACGAAGGTCTGGTCGACCTTGACGGTGTCGAACGGGACCTGGCGCAGGTGCAGCAACGACGTCGCCCCGGTGCCGAAGTCGTCCAGGGCCAGCCGCACCCCGAGCCGGTCGTAGGCGGCCAGCGACGCCTCGACGGCGCCCTCGGCGTCGAGCAGGACGCTCTCGAGCACCTCGATCGTGACGGCGGACGGCGGCAGGCCGGACCGGGCCAGCAGCTCGGCGGCGCGGGCCACCCGCTCGGGACGCTGCAGCTCCTGCGCGCTGACGTTGACCGACAGGGCGAGCGCCTCGCAGCCGGGCAGCAGGCGCCACGCAGCTACCTGCGCGGACGCCGCGGCGAGCACCTGGTCGCCGAGCTCGACGACGAGCCCGCTGTCGTCGGCGACGCCGAGGAAGGTCCCCGGCGCGAGCAGCCCGCGCAGCGGGTGCTGCCAGCGCACCAGCGCCTCGACGCCCACGATCCGGCCGCTCGCGAGCTCCACCTGCGGCTGGTAGTGCACGACGAGCTCGCCGCGCTCCAGCCCCGCGCGCAGGTCGCGCTCGGTGTCGAGCCGCGCTGTGGCCTCCGCCCCGAACCGGGCGTCCCAGACGACCGTGGTGGCGCGCCCCCGCGACTTGGCGCGGTACATGGCGACGTCGGCGTCGCGCAGCAGCTCCTCGGCCGGCTGCTCTCCGCCCCGCCGGGCCAGGACGACGCCGATGCTCGCCGACACCACGAGGTCGTGCCCGCCGACGTGCAGGGGGTCGGCCAGGACCTCGTGCACGACGTCGGCGAGCGCCAGGGCGGCGGACGGCTCGACGTCGGGGACGACGAGGACGAACTCGTCGCCGCCGAGCCGGGCCACGAGGGAGTCCGGGCCGCAGAGCTCGTCGAGCCGCCGGGCCACGGTGACGAGCAGGTCGTCGCCGGCGCTGTGCCCGAGGGAGTCGTTCACGATCTTGAACCGGTCGAGGTCCAGGAACAGCACCGCGGCCGGGACCGACTCCTCGACGAGGTCCTCGAGCCGCTGCAGCAGGGCGGCCCGGTTGGCCAGGCCGGTGAGGGGGTCAGCGAGGGCGAGCCGGGCAAGCCGGCGCTCGGCCTCCACCCGGCTGGTCACGTCGCGGGTCGAGGTCTGGACCTCCAGGGCGCCGTCCGGTCCGGGGACGGCCCGTCCCACGGTCTCCACCCAGAGCACCCGGCCGTCCCGGTGGACCGCGCGGTGGCGCAGCGACTGCGGCTCGCCCGTCTCGAGCAGGCGCCCGAGCAGGCGGCTGGCCGCGGGCCGGTCGTCGG
Organism: Frankiales bacterium; assembly: GCA_025965495.1. Classification (GTDB taxonomy): domain Bacteria; phylum Actinomycetota; class Actinomycetes; order Mycobacteriales; family SCTD01; genus RYN-122. The sequence continues at coordinate 2,199 of JAOPWW010000333.1, read as the reverse complement.
GGTGCAGGACCTCGAGCAGGTCGACCCCGAGGGCCTCCTCGGGCGCGAAGCCGAGCACCTCCAGGGAGGCCGGCGAGCAGTACAGGCACGCGCCGTCGAGGGCGCGCCGGGTGACGACGTCGGTGCCGTGCTCGGCGAGCAGGCGGAACCGCTGCTCGGACTCGACCAGCGCGCGCCGCTGCTCGCGGTCGGCGGTCACGTCGGTGAAGGTGGCGACGGCGGCGTACGGCGGCGGCACGTCGGGGTCGGTCAGCAGCGGCCGGGCGGCGACCTGGATCCAGCGGGTCTGACCGGGGCGGCGCAGCCCGAACACGGCGGCGGCCGTGACCCGGCCGGTCAGCGCCGCGGCCTGCAGCGGCCGGTCGAGCAGCGGCCAGGGCGTGCCGTCCTCGCGGACGATCTCGAAGATCGGGGGATGGCCGTCGTCGCGCAGGTGGGGCGGACGGCCGCCGAGGATGCGCTCGGCGGCGGCGTCGCAGGACACGACCGTGAGGGCCCGGTCGCAGACGAGCAGACCGACGCCCAGGGTCGCGAGGGCCTGCAGCAGCGCCTCCTGCGCCTCCTGCGAGTGCGGGGTGCGCGGAGCGGACAGGTCGACGACGCGGGGCTCGGGCAGGACGCCTCCCCGGGTCGACGTGGGCGCGTTCAGGGCTACGTGGGCCGCCGGAGGGACGACGGCGTCACCGAGAGCCTAGCGAGCCGACACAGAGGGTGACAAGTCACCCGAGGAGCGCCGCCAGGGCCTGGTCCAGCGGGAGCGCGAGGGACTCGGCCCCGGTGGGGACGACGTCGTAGCTGGCGGCGAGGAACTCGACCAAGCCCTCGAGCGGCAGCAGCACGGTCGCGGAGCCGGCGAGCTCGACGCTGACCTCGTGGTCCTGGACCTGCACGCGGACGTCCCCCGCTCCCGCGGGGGCGAGCAGGCCGTCGGTGAGCAGGGAGCGCGAGAAGACCCACTCGACGCTCTCGGGACCGGCCTCCGCACCGGGCTCGTCGAGCCCCTCGAGCAGCAGGACCAGCCGGACCGCGAAGGGGTCGGCAGCGCTGTAGCGGAGCAGCGCGGGGAGGCCGACGTCGGGCAGGCCCGGGACGCGCAGCAGGGCGCCGAGCCCGCGGGTGGCGGTGTCGGGGCGGGCGGTGCGCGGGGCGTCCTGGGTCATGAGGGGCTCCTACGGCGTCGGGGTCCGGGGAGGTCCCGGCTCCCCTGCTCTGTCGGCGCGCTGCGCCGGGTCATGAGCCCCTAGTCCGACCTGACTACTCGTGCTCGGCCGATCACGTTGGGTGACTGCTCAGCTCAGCACTGCAGCGCCTTGGTGGCCATCAGCACGAGCCAGAACACGACCGGCGACAGGTGGATCGACAGCACGGGGGCCTCCGGGAGCAGGAGCCCACTCGGTGCGGGCGACCCTCTCCTGTTCGTCCCAGGACGGCCGCTTCCGTAGTGACCCGACCGGGTGCTTCTGGTGGCGGTCCGGTCAGCCCTCGCCGACGAGCGGGCTGGACGCGACCTCGGTGCCGTCGGGCAGGGCCGTGATCTGGAAGTCGGCGAACACCGACGGCGCGACGCGCTGCAGCTCGCGCAGGACGGCGATGGCGAGCTCGCGGATCTCGACGTCGGCGTGCTCGCTGGCCCGCATGGCGACGAAGTGGCGCATCGCCCGGTAGTTGCCGGTCACGACGATCCGGGTCTCGGTCGCGTTCGGCAGCACCGCCCGGGCGGCCTGCCGGGCCTGCTTGCGCCGCGAGGTCACGTTCTCGACGTCGGCGAACTTCTTCTCCAGGCCCTCGAGCAGGCCCTCGTAGGCCGCGAGGGCGGCGTCGGAGGCGGCGACGAACTGCGCGTGCAGCTCGGGGTCCTCGGCGATGACCGCCGGCTCGACCATCGCGGCGTCGCGCTCGGGGACGTAGCGCTGGGAGAGCTGGGAGTAGCTGAAGTGGCGGTGCCGGATCAGCTCGTGGGTGAGGCTGCGCGAGATCCCGGTCAGGTAGAAGGTCACGCTGCCGTGCTCGAGCACCGACAGGTGGCCGACCTCGAGGATGTGGCGCAGGTACCCGGCGTTGGTGGCCGTCGCGGGGTTGGGCTTGCTCCAGGACTGGTAGCAGGCGCGGCCGGCGAACTCCGCGAGCGCCTGGCCGCCCTCGGCGTCGGTCTCCCACGGCACGTCGGCCGGCGGCTCGAAGTGCGTGTAGCCGATGACC
>JAOPWW010000325.1 GCA_025965495.1 Frankiales bacterium | reverse complement strand
GGTCGAGCAGCCGCGACCAGCGCTGCCAGCCGGGCGACTCCTGCTGCAGCTCCTCGGGCGTGGCGGCGGCCCGGCCGCGCAGCCGCCGGGGGAGCACCCGGCGCCCGAAGAAGCCGAGCAGAGCGGGAAGCAGGGTCAGGCTGGCGACGACCGTGACCGCCACCGCGAGCGAGGCGGAGACCGCCACGCCGTACAGGAACGACAGCCCGAGCGTGAACAGGCCCAGCAGGGCGATGCAGACGGTCATGCCGGCGAACAGGACCGCGCGGCCGCTGGTGTCCAGCGCCGTGACGGTCGCCTCCTCCGGGGTCTTGCCCTCCAGCAGCCCCTGCCGGAAGCGGGTGACGACGAACAGGGCGTAGTCGACGCCGACGCCGAGGCCCAGCAGCACCGAGAGGGTGGGAGCGAACGTGGCGACCGTGAACAGGTTCGCGAGCAGGCCGATGGCCGAGACCGAGACGAGGATCGACAGGACCGCGGTGATCAGCGGCAGGGCCATGCCGAGCAGCGAGCCGAAGACGAGGAACAGCACGACGGCCGCCGCGGCGAGGCCCACGACCTCGGCCACGCCCTGGGCCGGCTGGGCCCGGGCCGCGCTGCCGGTCACCTCGATCTGCACGCCGCCACCGGCCGGCCGCCGCAGGGTGTCCAGCACGGACTGCACCTGCGCGCTGCTGACGTCGTTCGGGACCAGGCCGTCCAGGGTGATCGTGGCGAACGCGGTCCTGCGGTCCTGCGACACCTGCCGGGCCGCCGCGGGCTCGTAGGGGGAGCCGACGGCGGCGACGACGTCGAGGCCCTTCGCGGCCGTGAGAGCGCGGGTGAAGCGGTCCCGCGGGTCGGCATCGAGGACGGTGCCGCGCTCGACGTGCACGACGGCGGTCAGCTGGTCGCCGGACGCCGCTGGGCTGACGCGCTGCAGCAGCTCGAGGGCGCGGGTGCTCTCCGTGTCGGGCAGGGAGAAGCTGTCCTGGTACCCGGCACCCACCACGGACAGCGCTCCGCCCACGAGCAGGAGCACGCCCAGCCACAGCGCCAGGACGGTGCGGCGGCGGCGGAAGCACAGACGGGCGAGGCGGCGCACAAGGAGCTCCTACAGGGCGACAGTCGGGCCGGCACGGCACCCGGTGCCCCCATCCTCGGGGCTGCTGAGGGGCGTGGCATCGCACTGTGCGGCACCTCACGCCACCCCAGCCACGACGGCGGCCCCGCCTCCCGGGAAGGGAAGCGGGGCCGCCGGGGGACGTACCGGGACTACTCGGGCTGGCTGGGCCGGCCGCTCGTCTCGAGCTCCGGCGTGGAGCTCTCCGGGCGGGGGGCCGCCGTGGAGCCGGAGGCCTTCTTCTCGAAGAAGAAGCCGCGGACCTTGGCGGGCGCCGTCTCGACCATGTGCAGGTCGCCGTGGCCGGGACCCGTCGCGTGGCCCTCGACGCCGTGGGCCGTCGGGCCCTGCAGCATCGGCCGGTCGGACTCGACCCCGCGCAGCGCCAGGCGCTGGGGGACCGGCATCGGGACCGTCTCCTCGATGAACTCCCCGCTCGGCAGCCGGCGGATGGTGCCCGACTCGATGCCGTGGTGCAGGAGCTCCTCGTCGCTGCGCTGCAGGGCGTAGCAGACGCGCTTGGTCAGCACGTAGGCCAGCGGCGGGAGGACGAACAGGCCGATGCGGCCGGCGTACGTCGTGTGGTTGACGCTCACCCGGAAGACGTGGGCGATGATGTCGTTGCCACCGGACAGCAGCAGCACCACGTAGAAGGTGATGCTCATGACGCCGACCGCGGTGCGGACCGGGACGTCGCGGGGGCGGTCGAGGATGTTGTGGTAGCCCTTGTCGCCGGTGAACCGGGACTCCAGCCAGGGGTACACGATCATCAGCGTGAACAGGATGCCCGGCATGACGACCGCCGGCAGCAGGATGTTCAGCGGGATGGTGTGGCCGAGCTCGCGGATCTCGTAGTTCGGCATGAGGCGCGAGCTGCCGTCGAGCCAGCCGACGTACCAGTCGGGCTGCGAGCCGGCGCTGACCTGCGACGGGTCGTAGGGGCCGTAGTTCCAGATCGGGTTGATCTGGGCGAAGCCGCCGAGCGCCGCGAGGACACCGAAGACCAGGAAGAAGAACCCGCCGGCCTTGGCCGCGTAGGCCGGGAAGAGCCGGCTGCCGATGACGTTGTCCTCGGTCCTGCCCGGACCGGCGAACTGCGTGTGCTTGTTGTACCAGACCAGCATCAGGTGGGCGGTGATGAGCCCGAGGATGATCCCGGGCACCAGCAGGATGTGGATGGCGTAGAGGCGCTCGATGATCGCGTCGCCGGGGTACTCGCCGCCGAACACCAGGAAGGCGACCCAGGTCCCGACCACGGGGATCGACAGCATGATCGAGTACGCGATGCGCAGGCCGGTGCCGGACAGCAGGTCGTCCGGCAGGGAGTAGCCGGCGAAGCCCTCGACGATGCCCAGGATCATCAGCAGGACGCCGATGACCCAGTTGATCTCACGCGGCTTGCGGAACGCGCCGGTGAAGAAGACGCGGAACAGGTGCACCACGATCGAGGCCATGAACAGCAGCGCCGCCCAGTGGTGGATCTGGCGCATGAGCAGGCCGCCGCGCACGTCGAAGCTGATGTCCAGCGACGAGGCGTACGCCTGGGACATGGTGATGCCCTTCATCGGCAGGTAGCTGCCGGCGTAGATCACCTCCCGCGTCGAGGCGTCGTAGAAGAACGTGAGGTAGGTGCCCGTGAGGAGCAGGATGACGAACGAGTAGAGCGCCACCTCGCCCAACATGAAGGACCAGTGGTCCGGGAACACCTTGTTGAGGCTGCGGCGGACGAAGTTCGAGCCGCTGATGCGGTCGTCCATCCACGCAGCGGAGCCGGCGACGGCCTTGCCGCCGAGGGTGGTGGGCGCGATCGGCTCGCCCGTGAGGACGGGGCCGTCGTCGTGCGTGGTAGCACTCATGACTGGTGACGCTCCCAGTAGGAGGGGCCGATGGGCTCGTGAAAGTCGCCCTGTGCCACGAAGTATCCCTCGGGGTCCACGCTGATCGCCAGTTGAGGCAGCGGCCGGGCGGCGGGGCCGAACTTGACCTGAGCGCCGTCGGCGGCGTTGAACGTGGACTGGTGGCACGGGCCCAGCAAGTTGTGGGTCTGCTGCTCGTAGAGCTTGACCGGGCAGCCCAGGTGCGTGCAGACGCTCGAGTAGACGATGTGACCGTCGACCGACCAGTCCTCGCGTCCCTTGACGGGGATGAGGGCCTCCGGGCGCATGCGGATGAGCAGCGCGGTGGAGTCGGCCGCCTTGGTGCCGCGCGGGACGTCGGGGAAGACGCTCTCGACGGCGCCGATCGGCAGGTCACCGAGCTTGACCGGGGTGCCGTTCTGGCGGATCAGGCGCACGCCCTTCTTCCAGGCGGTGCGCTCGAGGGCGCGCTCCTTGTGGGCGTACGGGCCGAGGCCGAACAGCAGCGGGACGGGCAGGGCCGCCAGGGCGCCACCGCCGAGCAGGACGGAGTTGCGCAGGAGCGTGCGCCGGGGCAGGCCCGAGTCGCGGAAGCCCTGCTGCAGCGCCAGCGCGGTGGCCTTGCGCTCCTCCGGCGGCGAGCCGAAGGGGGCGCGCATCTGCACGGCCTCCTCGTCGACCATGAGCTCCTTGGCCCACACGACGGCGCCGGCACCGATGCCGAACAGGGCGACCGCCATGGTCAGGCCCAGCATCGGCGTGAAGTAGGTGTTGCCGTTCTCGACCCCGAACTGGAAGGGGGCGAACCAGTAGACGCCGAGGAAGGCGACGACGGCGAGCACGCTGAGCAGGAACAAGGCCGAGACCTTGCGCTCGGACGCCCGCGCCGCGGCCGGGTCGAGGTCGTTGCCGCGGGGCTGGTCGATCTCCACGCCCTCGGGCGGGCTGTCCTGCGACAGCTGGCCCATGCCACGGCCGCTGTCCTCGAGCGCCGCCGACGTGTCGGTGTTGACGAAGTCGTCACCGGTCAGGTGGGAGCCGCGGGTGTCGCCGCCGGAGCTCTGCGGGCCCGGGTTGCGCAGCCGCTCGCGGATCGAGCCCGCGGCCGACGCCGAGGTCTCGCCGCCGCGCGGCTCGCTGGTGGGCTGCTGACCGCCGGTGCTGGTCTGGCCGGGGGTCTCGGGGGTGCCGCCCTCGGGCGGGAGGGGAGTGCTCATGCGCGGTTGCCGATCCAGAGGGTGAGGACGACGAGACTGCCGATGCCGACGAGCCAGACGACCAGGCCCTCGGGGACCGGGCCGAAGCGGCCGAGGTCGTTGCCACCGGGCTGCCCGGCCTTGGTCAGGTAAGAGACGTAGCGGGTGATGGACTTCTTCTCCGCCACGGAGAGCTGGTTGTCGCCGAAGCGCGGCATCGACTCGGGGCCGTGCTGCATCGCCGCGTAGATGACCCGCGGGCTGGCCGGCTGGAGCTTCGGCGCGTACTTGCCGTAGGTCAGCGCGCCGCCGGCGCCGCCGGCGTTGTGGCAGCTGGCGCAGTTGGTGCGGAACAGCTCGCCGCCCATGGCCAGGTCGCCGTCGGTGAGCGAGCCGGGCGGCAGCGTGGGGCCGCCGCCGCGGGACTGGATGTACGCGGCCAGCTGGTCGACCTCGGCCACCGAGTACTTCGGCTGCTTGCGGGGGGCCTGGACCTCGCCCGCGTTGAGCGGCATGCGGCCGGACTCGACCTGGAAGACGACCGCGCTCGCGCCGACGCCGATCAGCGTCGGGCCGCCCGCGCCGCCCTGCAGGTTCAGGCCGTGGCAGGTGGAGCAGCCGGTGAGGAACAGGTCGCGCCCCTCCTTGACCGCCATCGACTGCGACGACGCCGGCTGCTGCTCGGTCGCGGAGCTCTTCGGCGCGTAGAACGCCGTGTAGAGGCCGCCCACGAGCGTCAGGGCCAGCAGGAGGACGCCGTACCGGGAGATCCGGTCGGAGGCGCGGGAGATGGTGCTCATGGTGCCGGTCCCTCGGGGCGCAGTGGTGGTCACGGGGTCTGTCACTGGATGATGTAGATGGCGGCGTACAGCGCGATCCACACGACGTCGACGAAGTGCCAGTAGTAGGAGACGACGATGGCGCTGGTCGCCTTCTCGGGCGTGAACTTCCCGATGCCGGAGCGCAGCAGCACGATGACGAAGGCGACGAGACCGCCCGTCACGTGCAGGCCGTGGAAGCCGGTGGTCAGGTAGAAGACCGAGCCGTACGGGCTCGAGGAGATGGTGTTCCCCTCGTGGATCTCGTTGCGGTACTCGTTGGCCTGCCCGAGCACGAAGGTGAGCCCCATGATCAGCGTCAGGAAGAACCAGCGCCGCATCTTGTAGACGTCACCGCGCTCGGCGGCGAACACGCCGATCTGGCAGGTCACGGACGACAGCACGAGGATCGTGGTGAAGACGGCGGAGTAGCCCACCGACAGGTGGAACTCCTCCGGCGGCCAGTTGTCGGCCCCGGTGACGGACCGGATCGTGAAGTACATCGCGAACAGCGCCGCGAAGAACATGAGCTCGGACGACAGCCAGACGATGGTCCCGATGGCGACCATGTTCGGTCGCGTCAGGGACCCGTGCGCCGGGACCTTCTCCAAGACGGATGCAGAAGCCACGTCCAGGAGTCTGCCAGCCAGGCGTGCTCGGCACCACGCGGGGTGCGTCGCGTCGCGGGTGTCGGTGCCCACACCTACGCTGGAGCCATGGCTGCAGGCGGGGCGACGGTGCTGGCGCACGCGGACGGGTTGCCGCCGCTCGGCCCGCTGTCGCTGCTGACGCAGACGCACCTCGAGGTCGCCCCCGCACTCGGGATCCTGCTCGCCGGCGGGCTGTACCTGTGGGGCGTCAGCCGGCTGCACGCCCGCGGGGACGCCTGGCCGGTCGGGCGCACCGTGGCCTTCGTCGGGCTCGGGCTCGGGACCGTGTTCGTGGCGCTGTTGTCGGGCCTCGCCGCCTACGACGACACGCTGTTCGCCGCCCACATGGTCCAGCACATGCTGCTGTCGATGGTCGCCTCGGTCTTCCTGGCTCTCGGCGCACCGGTCACGCTCGCGCTGCGCACGCTGCCTCAGCGGCCCCGCCGGGCGCTGCTGTCCCTGCTGCACAGCCGGCCGGTCGCGGTCCTGTCCTTCCCGCTGGTCGGCTGGCTGCTGTTCGTCACCAGCCCCTTCGCCCTGTACTTCAGCGGCTGGTACCCGGCGACCCTCGAGCACCCCTGGCTGCACGAGCTGCTCCACGTCCACTTCCTGGCCGTCGGCTCGCTGTTCTTCTGGCCGCTGCTCGGGATCGACCCGGTGCCGGGACGGGTCAGCCACCCCATGCGCAGGCTGCTGGCGGCCTCCACGCTGCCGTTCCACGCCTTCCTCGGCGTGGCGATCATGAGCGTGGAGAGCGACGGCCGCGGGCTCGTGGCGCCCCAGCACTACCTCGGCATCCAGAGCCTCGCCGAGGCCGTCTACCAGCAGCAGCTCGGCGGCGGGCTGCTCTGGGCCTCCGGTGACCTGGTCGGCCTGCTGTTCACGTTCACCATGCTGGCGCAGTGGATGCGCGCGAGCGAGCGCGAGGCGGCCCGCGAGGACCGCCGACTGGACCGGCTCGAGACGGTGGCCTGAGGGCCGTGGGCCTGCTGTCGAGGTTCCGCCGCACGCCCGCACCGCCCGTCGTCTACGCCGACGACGGCACCCTCGAGCTCCTCGTGGCCGCGCCCGACCCCGCCGTCGCCGACTCCGCGGTGCTCGCCGGCGTCGACGCCGACCTGACGCGGCCGCTGCTCGTGCGCCACCACCTCGTCGGCCTGCCGGACGAGGCCGCCGTCGAGCGGGCTCGCGCGCTGCTCGCCCAGGACGGCTACACCCTCACCGTGCTCGACGGGCCGCCGTTCGCCGTGCGGGCGTGGCGCACGCAGGTCCTCACCGCGATGTCGGCGTCCCAGGAGCGGTCGCGGATGGCAGGGCTCGCGCAGCGGCTCGGCGGGGACGTCGCCGGCTGGGACGCGCTGCAGCCCGCGGCCGGTCCGGACCCCTCGGTAGTGTCCGGGCCATGAGCGACGCCCGCGCCCTGCCCGGTGAGCAGCCCGAGAGCCACGTCGTCGTCGTGTACAGCGACGACCCCGCCGTCCGCGGGCAGGTCACCGGTGCCGTGGGCCGCCGGCCTGCGCCGGACCTCGGCCGGATCGAGTGGTTCGAGGCCGCCACCGGCCCCGAGGTCGTGGCGCGCACCGACCGTGGCGGCGTCGACCTCGTGATCCTCGACGGCGAGGCCTGGCCGACCGGCGGCATGGGCCTGGCCAAGCAGATGAAGGACGAGCTCACCGACTGCCCGCCGACCCTCGTGCTCATCGCCCGCCGCGACGACGCCTGGCTCGCCACCTGGTCGCTCGCCGACGCCGTCGTGCCCCACCCGGTCGACGCGCCCGAGCTCACCGCCGCGGTCGTCGAGCAGCTGCGCCGGCGCGTCTCCCGCGTGCCGGTCCGCCGCTCCACCTGAGGTGACCTGGTCGGACCTGCTCGCCCGCCTGCTCGCGGGGGAGTCGCTGCGCGCCGCCGACACCGCCTGGGCGATGGGCGAGATCATGGACGGCGAGGCCAGCCCCTCCCGGCTGGCCGGGTTCCTCGTAGCGCTGCGCGCCAAGGGCGAGACGGCTGACGAGGTCGGCGGCTTCGTGGACGCCATGCTCGCGCGGGCGCCGCGGGTGGACGTCCCGGTCCGGTCCGTCGACACCTGCGGCACCGGCGGGGACCGGGCCAACACGGTCAACATCTCCACCATGGCCGCCCTGCTGGTCGCCGGGGCCGGCGTCGCCGTGGTCAAGCACGGCAACCGCGCGGCGTCGTCGGCGTGCGGCTCGGCCGACCTGCTGGAGGAGCTCGGCGTCGCCGTCGACCTGCCGCCCGCGGCGGTCGCTCCCTGCGTCGCCCGGGCCGGCATCGCCTTCTGCTTCGCCCCGGTCTTCCACCCCGGCATGCGCCACGCCGCGGTGCCCCGCCGCGAGCTCGGGGTCCCCACCGTGTTCAACGTGCTCGGGCCGCTGAGCAACCCGGCCCGGCCCGCGGCGCAGGCGGTCGGCGTCAGCGACGCGCGCCTGGCCCCGGTCATGGCCGGGGTGCTCGCCGCTCGCGGGGCCGACGCCCTGGTCTTCCGCGGCGACGACGGCCTCGACGAGCTGACCACCACCGGGCCGTCCACCGTCTGGGTCGTCTCCGGGAGAGCCGTCGCGCAGGAGCGGTTCGACCCGGCCGACCTCGACGTCCCGCGCGCGACCCTCGACCTGCTCCGGGGCGGCGACGCCCCCCACAACGCTGACGTCGCTCGACGTCTGCTCGAGGGTGAGACCGGTCCCGTGCGGGACGCCGTGCTGCTCAACGCCGCTGCCGCCCTCGCCGCGCACGCTGCGGAGCCCGGCCCGCTGGTGGAGCGGCTCCGCGCCGGGCAGGAGCGAGCAGCCGAGGCGCTGGACAGCGGTGCAGCCCGGGCCGCCCTGTCGACCTGGGTCGAGGCCTCCCGCGGGCTGCGGGAAACCCTTCGCCCGGCCTGACAGGCTCGACCTCGT
>JAOPWW010000308.1 GCA_025965495.1 Frankiales bacterium | reverse complement strand
CGGCCACCCGCGCCACGCCGTCGCTGCCCGAGGGCAGCAGGCGCTGGCCGCCGTCGGTGCTCCCCGCAGGCACGACGTCGAGGCACGCGCCGGACAGCGGCGCACCGGCCTCGTCCGTCACGGTGGTACGGACCTGCGCGGACCGCTGCGCCCGCAGCGCCAGGCCCTCCCGGTGCTCTCCGGCCGCGAGGGTGACGCTGTCCGTGGCGGTCACCGACGCGACCGGGCCGCCGGGGTCGCAGCTCGCGTAGTGGACCCGGAAGGTCCCCGCCGACAGGGCGGTCATGGCGAAGCGGCCCGAGCCGTCGGTGCGGGCGCGGTCGGTGTCGTTCGGGCCGCTCGCGTCGACGCAGACGTCGGGGACGGGCACGCCGGCGTCGTCGGTCACCGTGCCGGACAGGGCGGCCGGGGCGTCGAGGTGGACGTCGACGTGCGTCGTGCCGCCGTCGGTGACCTGGAGGACCGTCGCGTCCTCAGGGCGGGTCGCGTGGTCGTAGAACTGCTGGCCGACGAGGGCGGACGTGCCGCAGCGCTCGACGTGCAGGACGGGCGCGCCGGCAGGGACCGCCATCGACCAGGTGCCGTCCTCGCCGCTGAGCGTGTAGTGCCCTCCGCTGCTGTCCTGCGCGCTCGTGGTCAGGCAGACGCGGGCCACGGGGGCGCCGTCCGGCCCGGTGACGGTGCCCTCGAGCCGGCCGTCCGCGGCGAGGGCGGCGGGGACGCCGACGAGGAGGAGCAGCACGGGGAGGAGCAGGGCCAGGACGGCGGTGCGGCCGGTGCCGCGGCCGGCGGCGGTGCGCCCCCGGACCGGCGGGTGGAGGGGGGTCACCGGATGAGGCTAATCGGGCACGGAGCGGTGCACACGCCACTTCTCGACCTCGATCGCCTGGCCTCGGTCGTCTGGTCCCCGGTCTGGCCCCCGGCGTGCGGGTCCGCCTGGCGGTAGGGGCGCCAGATCGCTCGCTCCCCGGGTCTGGCCTCGACGCGCGAGCCCGTTGCTCGCCGATTTTCGTCTCGTGCTCGGGGGCGCGCCGGGGCGGACGGCACGAGCCGAAGATCGCGCGGCCGGCAGGGCCGCGGGCCGGTCTGCGTCGGCACCACGCGTGCCCACGCGTGCGGCCGCGTCCCGATCCCGATCGCGCTGGCCCCGCCCCGTGGTCCTGCCCGCTCGCCCTGCCCCCGCACTCGCCCCGGTCGCCCTGCCGCTGGCCCTGCGCCCGCACTCGCGGCGCCCCAGTCGCACCCGCCCGACGGCCCTCGAAGATGTTGAACTCGGTGTCCAAGAGCTCGTTCTGGGGCCCGTTCTTGTCGGAGGTAGCTGAGACGATCGTCCTAGCGATCAGGGGGAGGGGGCAGTCATGTCGGACGGCAGCGGGTGGGCGACGCCGGGCGTCCCCTTCTCGCGTCCCGGAGACCCCGCTGGCGGCCCCGCTACCTCAGCTGCTGCTGGGTCGACCGATGGTCCGACGGCTGGTCCGACGGCCGGCTTGGCCGCTGATGTGCTCGAGCTGGTGGCGGTGCTGGACCGGGTGCTGGCGGTCGATCCGGCCGTCCTCGCCCCGCAGGTGGCGGTGGTGCGGGCGGAGGTGCTGCTGGCTTCGCAGGACCGGCTCGCCGCGGCCGGCCTGCGCGCGGTCGGTGACGTCCAGGAGCGGGACCTGTGGCGGGTCCGGTCGGCCGGGTCGACCCGGACGTGGCTGCGGACCCTGCCGTGCGGCGACGCCGGTCAGCTCACCGCACTGCGGCTGCTGCAGGACCGGCCGCTGCTCGCCGGCGCCCTCCAGGACGGGTCGGTGTCGTTGCGGACCGCCGTCACGGTCGCCCGCCACCTCGCCCGGGTCCCCGGCGCCGTCGAGCCCGACCAACTGCAGGCGGTGCTGGTCGACGGGCTCGGTGACCTGCTGAGCGTCTGGGTGGGCGCCGCGTGCCTGGAACCGACCGCCGCACAGGAGGCCGAGTACGACCGCCGCCGCGAGCAGCTCGCCGCGGTCGTCCGCGCCGGACTGCAGGACTGCTGGTCCGACCCGGCCGGGCAGCTCGAACCGGCCTTCGTGCTCGCCGCCCAGGTCCTCACGCCCGCGCAGGTCGAGACCGGCCTGGGGGTGCTGGTCGACGCGCTGCAGCCCGGGGCGGCCGCCGAGGAGCTCGCCGAGCAGGAGTACCGCTCCCGCGGGCTCGTGCTGCGCAAGCTCCGTAGCGGCGGCTGGTCGCTGAGAGCGCACCTCACCGACGAGACCGGCCAGCTGCTCCACACCGAACTCACCCGCCGCACCCACAAGACACCAGGCACGCCAAGCACGGCAGCGCCGTCAACCCCGTCGGCTGCGGCTGCGCCGTCCGACGGGCCGGCGAAGTCAGCGCCGGCCACCGACGGGGACCCGGTCCAGAACGTGGAAGCCGTCTTCGGCCAGCCCCTCTCCGCCGCGGACGCTTCGGACGGCTCAGCAGGGCCCGACGGCACCGCACACGACGGCTCCGAGCCCGACACGACCGCTCCCGCAAGCACTGAGTCCGACGACGCCGACCGGTTCGGCACCACCGGCCCCGGCACCCCGCTCAGCCTCGACGACCTCAACGCTCCCGCCGAACAGGGCACCCCCCTGCTGACCCAGGACCAGCAGCTGCACGAAGCCCTCACCCAGCTCCTCACCGACCTGCTCGACGTCGACCCCGGCCACGGCACCCGCACCCCCGCCCACCTCACGATCACCGCGCCGCTGGACGCCCTGCACGGCCGACCAGGAGCACCACCCGGACGCCTCCACACCGCTCACGGCGACGTCCCCCTCACCCCCAGCCAGCTCCGGAACCACACCTGCGGCGGCCTGCTGTCCGCCGTCCTGCTCGACGCCCACGGCCGGCCCGTCGCTGCCTCCGGCACCCACCGCCACGCCACCGCCCGAGAACGCCGCGTCCTGCGCGCCACCTGGGGCACCACCTGCGCCGTCAACGGCTGCACCCAGCCCGGGACCATCCCCCACCACGCCGAACCCTGGTGGAAGACCCACCAGACCCGACCCGCCGACCTCGTCCCGATCTGCCCCCACCACCACCACGACGTCCACGAAGGCCACAAGACCCTCGCCCTGCGCGACCACCGCCTCCTCCACGAGACCGGCTGGAACACCACCGGACCAGCAGCGCACAGCCGCCTGAGCCGGGTCAGCGGGTGAACGACGCCAGCAGCGCGACGTCGCGGAAGCCCAGCCGGGCGTAGAGGTGGCGCGGCCAGTCGTCGGCGTCGGCGACGAGCAGCACGGTCCGGTCGCCCGCCCGGCGCACCGCCTCCAGCACGAGCAGCGACGCCAGCCCGCGGCCACGAGCCTCGGGGAGCGTCACCACCTGCTCGACCTGGGCCCGGTCGCCGTGCTCGTACAGGTCGGTGCGGGACAGGACCCGGCCGTCGTCGTCGAGGACGCCGAGGAAGGTGGTCCGGGCGGCGGGCAGCACGGTGGTGGCGCGTTCGCCGAGCTGGCGCCAGACGTCGGGGTCGGCGTCGGGGAGCTGGCGGCGCCAGTCCTCGGTGGCAGCGGCCACGCGCTGGTCGACCGACAGCTCGACGACGGTCGCGGTGCTGCGCGGAGCGGCGGACGGCCCGCCCCACTCCATGAGCACGACGCCGTCCCGAGCGTAGCCGGCCGCGAGCAGGCCGGCCTCTGCGGCGGGAGCGTCAGGGGTGCGGAGCTCGACGAGGCGGTGGCCGAGGCCGGCTCCCCCGAGGACGTCGTCGGCGGCGGAGGCGAGCAGGGCGCCGTCGACGTCGGCGAGGACCGACAGCATCCCGTGGTCGTGGGCTGCGGGGAACGCGGACGACAGCACCGCCGCCCCGCCGGGGACCTCGACCACCCGCTCGGCGCGCCGCAGGTCGAGGGCGTGCAGCCAGGCCGCGGACGCGAGCACGCGTCACCGTAGACGTGCGAGTCGGACCGGCCCGGGTACGGCGCCGCCATGACCGCCCCCACCCGTCCCCTCGCCCTCGTCACCGGTGCCTCCAGCGGCATCGGGCTGGAGATCGCCCGTGAGCTCGCGGCCCGGGACCACGACCTGCTGCTCGTCGCCGAGGACGAGCGCGTCCACCTGACGGCGGCGAGCCTGGACGCGCAGGCGGTCCGGGCCGACCTCGCGACCGCCGAGGGCGTCGAGGAGCTCTGGACGGCGGTGCTCGCGACGGGGCGCCCGCTGGAGGTCGCGGTCCTCAACGCCGGCGTCGGTAGGGGCGGCGCGTTCGCGGACAACCCCCTGGAGGACGAGCTGCAGGTCGTGGCGCTCAACGTCACCGGCACGACCCGGCTGGCCAAGCGGGTGGTCCAGGCGATGGTCGGCCAGGGGAGCGGACGGATCCTGTTCACCAGCTCGATCGCCTCGACCATGCCCGGGCCCTACCAGGCGGTCTACAACGCCTCGAAGTCCTACGTGCAGTCGCTGGCGGAGGCGCTGGTCGAGGAGCTCGAGGACTCCGGGGTCACCGTCACCAGCCTCATGCCCGGGCCGACCGACACCGAGTTCTTCGCCCGGGCCGACCTGCTCGACACCGCGCTGGGCCAGGGCCCGAAGGACGACCCGGCGACGGTCGCGAAGCAGGGCGTCGAGGCGCTGCTGAAGGGCGAGCGGAAGGTCGTCGGCGGCGGGCTGCTGACCCGGGCGCAGGCCGCCACCAACGCCGTGCTGCCCGACGCGCTCAAGGCCAAGGGCCACGCCGCGGGCGCCAAGCCCCGGGACTGACCGCTACAGCAGCCGACGTCGGGACAGCCGCACGCCGACCCGCAGCAGGCCGAGCGCGACCCCGAGCAGCAGCAGGACGAGCAGCCCGCGTCCGGACAGCCGGACGAGCGCCTCGACGCCGGTGATGAAGCCGGTGCCGGCGTCGTGGAACGCCTTCGACAGGCCGCTGTCCGGCGCGTCGACCTTCGCGACGGGGTCGTCGGCCTCGGTGACGCTGACCTCGAGCGTCGCGCTGTCGCTCTGGTCGGCCAGCACCCGTCGCTGCCCCTCGATCCGGTCGATCCGGCCGGTGACGTCGTCGACGCGCTGCTGCACCGACAGGACGTCGCCGATGCTGTTCGCCCGCTCGAGGATCGTGAGGAAGCGCTCCCGGGCGGCCTTGAGGGTCTTCAGCTGCGCCTCGAGGTCGGCGTACTGGGCCGTGACGTCCTGCCCGCTCGTCGTCGAGGTCCGGACCTTGCCCGGCAGCCCGCGGACCTGCGCGAGGACCTGCTCGAAGGCGTCGACGGGCACGCGCAGCGTCACCGAGCCCGACGGCGTCGAGCCCGTCTCCTGCGTCTGCCCCCCCGCGATGGTGCCGCCGGCGGCCTTGGCGAAGCCCTGCACGCGGGTCAGCGTCGGCGTGACCTGGCCGTCGTCGACGACGAGGGCGATCGCGCCCTTCTCGACGACGCGTGCGCCTTCGGTGGGGACGGCGGCCTGCGGCGCGGTCCCGGGGAGGGCGGCGGGGGCCGGAGCGCGCAGGGCCCC
>JAOPWW010000250.1 GCA_025965495.1 Frankiales bacterium | reverse complement strand
TGCAGCGCCACCGGCGCGGGGACGGCGACCCTGCTGCGGCCGGCGGCCGCCACGACCGTCGTCGCCGCGCCCGCCACCTCCGTGGTCGCCCGGAGCACCGGCGCGATCACGCCGATCGCGACCACCGACAGCGCCGAGCGCGCCGCCGCGACCGTCGGCCCGAGCGTCGTCACGATCGCCGTCACCACCCCCACCGGCTCCGGCACCGGCTCGGGCGTGGTCCTGCGCACCGACGGCACGATCCTCACGAACAACCACGTCGTCGCCGGCGCCACCTCCGTCACCGTCACGCTGGACGACGGCCGGACCGCGACCGCTCGGGTGCTCGGGACCGACCCGACGAGCGACCTCGCGGTCGTCCGGGCCACCGGCCTGAGCGGGCTGACGGCGGCGGTCTTCGCCGACAGCGACCAGCTCCGGGTCGGTCAGGCGGTGCTCGCCGTCGGGGCGCCGCTGGGCCTGTCGAACACGGTCACCGAGGGCATCGTGTCGACCCTGCACCGGCCGGTCCGCACCGGCTCGGAGACCGGGTCGGTCGTCTCGGAGCAGTCCGTCATCGACGCCGTCCAGACCGACGCGGCCATCAACCCCGGCAACAGCGGCGGGGCCCTCGTCGACCTCGCCGGTCGCGTCGTCGGGATCAACAGCGCGATCGCCACCTCCGGGGACGGCAGCAGCGGCAACATCGGCGTCGGCTTCTCCATCCCCAGCAACGACGCCGTGAAGACCGCCGAGGACCTGCTCGACGACGGGACCGCGACCCACCCGCAGCTCGGGGTGAGCGTCGCCGACACCGGGACCGCGACCGGCGCGCTCCTGCGCGACGTGACGGCCGGCGGCCCGGCTGAGCAGGCCGGGCTGCAGGCGGGCGACGTGGTCACCGCGGTCGGCGACCGGGCGGTCGTCGACGCCGACAGCCTCATCGTGGCGGTCCGCGCGCACGCGCCCGGGGAGAGCGTCCCGATCACCTACACGCGGGGCGGCTCCTCGCACACCCTCACGGCAGAGCTCGCCACGGCCTCCTGAGCCCGCCGGACGCCGCGCCCGCGGCGGCGCGCCCGGGCCTACGGTGCGCCATGGCCTCCTCCTGGACCCTCGCCGTCGACCGGACCGACCTGCTGCGCTCCTGCCTCGTGGAGGGCGAGGTCCCCGTGCCGGACGAGGGCGAGGCCGTCCTGCGGGTCGACCGCGTGGGGATGACCGCGAACAACGTCACCTACGCGGTGCTCGGCGACGCGTTCCGCTACTGGGAGTTCTTCCCCGCACCCGAGCCGGGTCAGGGCCTGGTCCCGCTGTGGGGCTTCGCCGACGTCGTCGAGAGCCGGGCTCCCGGCGTCGAGCCCGGCCAGCGCGTCTACGGCTACCTGCCGCCGTCGTCCCACCTGCGGGTGCGCCCCGCCCGCCCGGACGCGAGAGGCTTCCGGGACGCCTCGCCGCACCGCGCGGAGCTGCCGTCGCCGTACAACGCCTACGCGCTCACCACCGGGGACGCCGCCTACGAGGCCGACCGCGAGGACCTGCAGGTCCTGTTCCGGCCCCTGTTCTTCACCTCCTTCGTGCTGGCGGACGCGCTCGGCGACGGCGGCCTGCAGGGCGCGCGCCGCGTCGTCCTGTCCTCCGCCTCGAGCAAGACCGCCTACGGGACCGCCTCCCTGCTGCGCGACCAGGACGTCGAGGTCGTCGGTCTCACCTCCTCGGGCAACACCGCCTTCACGAGCGCCCTCGGCTGCTACGACCGCGTCCTGTCCTACGACGCCGTGACCGACCTCGACCGGGACACCCCCACCGCCTACGTCGACCTGGCGGGCAGCACCGACCTGCGCCGCGTCCTGCACGAGCACCTCGGGGACGCGCTCGTGCGCGACGTGGTCGTGGGGGTCACGCACCAGGACAGCGCCCCCGCGGGGACGCTGGGCGGGGTGCGGCCGCAGGTCTTCTTCGCCCCCGACCAGATGCGCAAGCGCACCGGCGACTGGGGACGGGACGGTCTCGACGACCGGTTCGGCGAGGCGTGGCGCCGGTTCGCCCCGCTCGCGCAGGAGCACACGGACGTCCGGGTGTCCGAGGGCCCGGAGGGCCTGGCGCGGGTGTGGCACGAGGTGGCGTCAGGGAGCAGCGCGCCGCGCACCGGGAACGTCGTGCAGCTCTGACGGCGCAGGAACGCGGTCGACGCCGGTGACCGCGCGTGCCACGCTGCGACGTCGGCGCTGGACCCCGTCCGGGGAACCCCGCCGACCCGACTCCGCGGAGCCCTCCGCGACGGTGCCGGCCCGGGCGCGCGCGCCCGGACTCCCGCCGTCGTCGAGGTCGTCCGCCCGGAGGTCCGCATGACGCCGTCCCTGCCCGACCCCGCTCCCCGACCGCCCTCGCCCTGGTCCGGCTCCGAGCACGAGGACCGCCACCGCTGGCAGCTCGACCAGGTGGCCTCGCTGCCCGAGGTCTGCACCGTGCTGCGCGCGCTCGCCGACGAGCTGACCACGGCACACCGGGCCGGCTGGCTGCTGCGCGAGCCGATGCGCAGCGGTCACCTGCTCGCCACGCGGCCGTCCCGCCGCCAGCGGGCCGACACCCCGCTGCCTCCCGATCCCGGACCGGTGCCGGCGCCCCGGATCCCGCGCTGGCGGCTGCGCGTCGTCGACGAGCGACCGCGCCCCGGCGAGCCGGTGCTCGACCTGGCCGCCGCCCCGCGGACGCCGCACCTGCGCTGGGACGGCCGCGCCCTCGAGCAGGCCGGGGGACCGCAGGTCGCCGCGGAGGTGCTCGCGCACGTGGCCGCCGAGGTCGTCTCCTCCGGCCTGCCGGGGCAGGACTGGGGACTCGCCCCGGCCCGGGTCGGCCCGAGCCACGACCTGGTCGCCGACGGTGCCGCCCTGCGCCTGCACGCCGTCCTCGACGGCGCTCTGGTCCGGACGTCCGAGACGCTGACGTTCCAGCACGCCGCGGACCGGGCGGAGACCCTGCTGCAGGCCGCGGCCGCGTACCTGCGGCTGGCCGCCGCCGCCGAGCGGATGGCGGCCGCCGGCGGGATGCTCGCCGCGACCGAGGACGGCTTCCTGCACGTCCGCTACGCGTGACGGCACAGGTGCGGTTCCGGGCTCAGGCCACCGGGAGGTGCTGCTGCAGCCCAGCCGTGCCGGTGCAGCCGCCGTCGGGGTCGACGAGCAGGGCCTCGTACCCGGACGTGCCCGCGACCCGGGCGAGCGACGCCGGACCCTCCACGAAGGCGGCGGTGGCCAGGACGTCGGCCCAGGTGAGCGACGGCCCGACGACGGTGGCGCTGAGCAGGTGGTCCGCGACGGGACGACCGGTCGCGGGGTCGAGCAGGTGCCGGCCGCGGGCGGCCGTCCCCGAGGTCGCGACGGCGCCGCGGCGCAGCGGCAGCACGCACAGCGTCCGGCTGCGGTCGCGCGGGTCCTCGACGGCGACCCGCCAGGCCGGACCCGCGGTGGCCTCGCCGAGCACGTCGCCCCCGGCCACCACCAGCCAGTCGGCGTCGGGCAGGGCGCGCAGGGCCGCAGCGGCACGCTCGACCGCCCAGCCCTTCACCAGGCCCGACGGGTCGAGCAGGCGCGTGCCGTCCGGCTGGGGCAGGGCGGCGTCGAAGTGGCCGCCGGTCAGCTCCTTCGCCTGCGCGCACAGGTCCAGCACGTGGCCGAGGTCGGGGCTGACGAGCCTGCGGGACAGGGCGCCGCGGCGCAGCAGGCTGACCTCGGAGTCGGCGCGGTAGGTGCTGAACGTCCGGTCGACCTGGCGCAGGTCGGCGTAGAACGCCCGGACGACGCCGTCCGTGCGGTCGGCCCAGGCGTGGGGTCCGCGCACGGTGACGCTCACCGGTAGGCCCATGACCTGCTCGACCCAGGTCCGTCGGGCCGTCGTCGTCGTCGTGGTCACAGGCCGGCCGCGTCCAGGGCGGACTGCAGGGACGTGACGTAGCCGTCGCTGGTGACGGTGGCCCCGGAGACGGCGTCGATGGACGCGCTCTGCGCCGAGACGGTCTCCTGGTCCAGGACGGGCACGGCGTAGCCGTTGATCTCGGCGTCGCGGCCGTTGCCGGAGGGCACCTGCACGGCGCTCGCGGCGGTGACCTTCCCGCTGGCCACGGTGATCCGCACCTGCACCGGTCCCCACCGGGTCTGGACGACGTCGCCCGTGACGGTCGAGGACGCCGCACCGGTCGAGGGGGCGGCCGGCGTCGCCGCCGTCGTGCCGCCGTCGGTGGTCGTGGTGCCTCCGCTGCCGGCGGCGGCGACCGTGGAGGTGGCGACGCTGACCGGGTGGGGGGTGCTGGTGCGGTAGCCGAACAGGCTGACGACCGCGGCCAGGGTGGTCATGAAGGCGAGCAGGATCTTGCGCATGCGGGGCTCCGGGGTCGGGGAGGCGGTCACCAGGTGAACCGCTCTGCGTGCAGGCGGTCCGCGGGGACGCCTGCCTGACGGGCGGCGGACAGGGCGGCGTCCATCCAGGGGTCGGGTCCGCAGACGAAGACGTCCCGGTCGGCGACGTCGGGGACCAGCGCCCGCAGGGCCGCGGCGCCGTCCGTCCCGGAGCCGACCGGCGCCCACGAGTCGTCGCTCGCCCGGGGACCGGGCACGAGCACGGCGCGCAGGCCGCGGGTCTGCTCGAGGTGCTCGAGCTCGCCGCGGAACACGGCCTCGTCCAGCGAGCGGACGCGGTGCACGACGACGACGTCGCCGGGCCCCTGGGGCAGCTCCTCGGCGAGCGCGCGCAGGGGGGTGATGCCGATGCCGGCGCCGAGCAGGAGCACCTTGCGGCCCTGGCGCCGCTCCGCGGTCATCCGTCCGTAGGGACCCTCGACCAGGACACGGGTCCCGGGGCGGAGCCAGGCGACCTGGCGGCTGCCGTCCCCGAGGTCCTTGACGGTGATGCGCAGCAGCGTGGAGGTGGGCGCGGCCGACAGCGAGTACGGGTGGGAGCGGCTGGCGCCGGGGCCGTCGAGGAAGCGGAACTGCAGGAACTGGCCGGCCCGGGCGGGCAGCTCCTCGAGGTGCCGGCCGGACAGGTGCACCGACCAGACGCCGGGCGCCTCCGGCACGACGGCCGAGACGACGAGCCGGTGGCGGAGCGTCCGGTACAGCGGCAGGCCAAGCCGGAAGACGACGACGCAGGCGGCCGTGCCGGCCCAGGCCGTCCACCAGTAGGCGGTGGCGAGCGGGTTGGCGAGGAAGTCCGCGCCGGTCCAGAGCTGGTGCGGCAGGGCGAGCCCGACCCCGAGGTAGGCGTACAGGTGGAGCAGGTGCCACGACTCGTACCGCAGCTTCGCGCGGGCCTTCCGGACGCTCGTCACGACGACCATCACCAGGCAGAGCATCCCGGCGACGGCGAGCAGCATCCCGGCCAGGTCCCACGTCTCGGACCACAGCTCGCCGAGGACCCCGGCGTAGCCCCGGCCGTCCGCGCCGGCGTAGCCGAGCCCGACCAGGCCGATGTGGGCGAGCATCAGGGTGAAGGAGCCGAACCCGACGAGGCGGTGGAGGCGGGCGAGCTCGTCCTGGCCCCAGGCCCGCTCGATCGCGGGCACGCGCGCCATGAGCAGCACCTGCACCAGCAGCAGGTCGGAGGCGACCAGGCCGGTGAGGCGCCCGAGGCTGGTGAGCGCCGCGGACGCCCCGCCGCCGAGGTCGGCGACCCCGTGGGGGACCGCCCAGAGCACGGTGACCAGCAGCAGGCTGACGGCGAGGGCGTCCTTGGTGCTGCTGCGCCACCAGCCCGGCGTGGACGGCGCGGGGCGGCGGGGAGCGCCCTGCAGCCGGGGAGCGGTCGTCGTCGTCACGGGTCCTCCTGCTCGAGGCGGGCTGTCTGCCCGCCCCTCGAAGGTCGGCCCCGTACCGGACAGCCTCCTGCGAGCGACCTGTGAACGACCTGTGAGTCGCCGCCCCTACGGCAGGGCCAGCCGGTTGATCCTCCTGAGCACCTGCAGGTACTGCTTGCCGAGCGGCCCGGAGGTGTACTCGATGCCGTACTCCTCGCACAGCGCCCGCACCTTCGGGGACAGCTCGGCGTACCGGTTGCTCGGCAGGTCGGGGAACAGGTGGTGCTCGATCTGGAAGCTCAGGTTGCCGCTCATCAGGTGGAACAGGGGTCCGCCGTCGAGGTTGGCCGAGCCCATCATCTGCCGGACGTACCACTGCCCGCGGGTCTCGCCCTCGAGCTGCTCCTCCTCGAACTGCACGGCGCCGTCGGGGAAGTGGCCGCAGAAGATGATCGCGTGCGACCAGACGTTGCGCACCAGGTTCGACGTCAGGTTGCCGAGCAGCACGGGCGCGAAGAACGGGCCGGCCAGCGCGGGGAACACCAGGTAGTCCTTGGTGAACTGCTTGCGGACCTTGCGGCCGATGGCCTTCAGCGTGTGCCAGGCCTCGGCCTTCGAGCGCTCGCCGGACAGGACCTTCTCGACCTCGACGTCGTGCAGCGCGACGCCCCACTGGAAGAACAGGGACAGCAGCACGTTGTAGACCGGGTTGCCCAGGTAGTAGGGGTTCCAGCGCTGCTCCTCGCTCATGCGCAGGATGCCGTAGCCGACGTCGCGGTCCTTGCCGACGACGTTCGTGAACGTGTGGTGCTCGTAGTTGTGCGTGCGCTTCCAGGAGTCCGAGGGGCTCATGGTGTCCCACTCCCAGGTGCTGGAGTGGATCTCCGGGTCGCGCATCCAGTCCCACTGCCCGTGCAGGATGTTGTGGCCGAGCTCCATGTTCTCGAGGATCTTCGCGGCCGACAGGCAGGCGGTGCCGGCGATCCAGGCCGGCGGCAGGATCCCGGCGAACAGCAGCCCGCGACCGGCGACCTCGAGGGTGCGGTGGGCCTTGATGACCGAGCGGATGTAGGCGGCGTCGGCCTCGCCGCGGCTGGCCAGCACCTCCTCGCGCAGGGCGTCGAGCTTCGCGCCGAGCTCCTCGACCTGCGCGTGCGTGAGGGGCGTCGTCGGGGTGGAGGGGACGGCGGCCAGGGCGGGACGCGGGGGCGCGTCGGGGGTCACGGGGCGTTCGAGGACAGCGGTCACGAGGGTCTCCGGGGGTCGGCGGGTGAGGGGGTGGGTCAGGCGTCGAGGGACACGTCGCCGGCGGGGGCCGAGACGCAGGTCTGGACGAGGTCGCCGGCCTCGCCGTGCACGTCCCCGGTGCGCAGGTCGCGCACGGAGCCGGACAGCAGCGGGACGACGCAGCCGAAGCAGATGCCCATGCGGCAGCCGGACGGCAGGAGCACGCCGGCGGACTCACCGACGTCGAGCAGGGCGGTGGCGCCGTCGGCGTCGACGGTGGTGCCGCCGCGCGTGAAGGAGACGACGCCGCCCTCGCCCTCGGCGGCCGGGGCGAGCACCGGGGCGAAGCGCTCGGTGGTGAGGGTCAGGCCGGCGTCCGACCAGTGCTGCTCGAGGGCGTCGAGCAGGCCGGCCGGGCCGCACGCCCAGGCGGCGCGGTCGCGCCAGTCGGGCACGAGCACGTCGAGCTCGGAGGGCTGCAGCAGCCCGTCGGTCTCGGTGTGCCGCTCGAGCAGGGTGAAGCGGGGGTGAGCGAGGGCCAGCGCCCGCAGCTCTTCGCCGAACACGACCTCCTCGCGGGTCAGAGCGCTGTGCAGCAGCACGACGTCGGGCAGCTCGCCCTGCTCGGCGAGCTCGCGGAGCATCCCCATGACGGGGGTGATCCCGCTGCCGGCGGTGACCATGAGCGACCGCGCGGGCAGCGGGTCGGGCAGGACGAAGTCACCGGCGGCCTGGGCGACGCGCAGGACCTGACCGGGCCGGACCTCGCGGGCGAGGTGGTGCGACACGAAGCCGCCCACCACGGGCTTCACGGTGACCCAGACGGTGCCGTCGGCGCGCGGCGGACGGGTGAGGGAGTAGGAGCGCCAGTGCCAGACGCCGTCGATGCTCACGCCCAGCCGGAGCCACTGGCCCGCGCGGTGCCCGGCCCAGCCCCGACCGGGGCGCAGGACGAGGGTGACGGCGCCGGCCGCCTCCGGCCGGACCTGCTCGACCCTCGCCCGGAGGTCGACCGAGCCGCGGAGCGGGTCGACGAGGCCCAGGAAGTCGTCGGGCAGCAGCGGGGTGCTCACGGCGGCGGAAACCTGGAGCAGGCGCTCCCGCAGGCGGGGCCGGGGCTGCAGGGTGTCAGGGCGGGTCATGACATCGATGGAACACCGGCCTGTGTCACATGGCAAGGGGAGGTCGCACGTACGCTGTGTCACATGGACGACGTCACCGGCGCTGACGAGATGACCATCGACGAGCTGGCGCGGGTCACCGGCGTCACGGTCCGGAACCTGCGGGCCTACCAGTCCCGAGGACTGCTGCCGCCGCCCGAGGTCCGCGCCCGCACCGGCTGGTACGGCCGGGAGCACCGCGCCCGGATCGAGCTGGTCAAGGAGCTGCAGGCCGAGGGCGTGAAGCTCGACGTCGTCAAGCGGCTGTTCGAGACCACCGGCGGCTCGACCGACCAGGTGCTCGGCTTCATCCGGTCGCTGCGGGAGCTGTTCGGCGAGCAGGAGCGGACCATCGTGACCGCGGCCGAGCTCGCCGAGCGGTTCGCCAGCGCCGACCCGTCCCTGCTGCGCAAGGCCCAGAAGCTGGGGCTGCTGCGCCAGGTCGGCGACGACTCCTACGAGGAGGTCCTGCCCCGGCTCACCGGTGCCGGCGAGGCCCTGGTGGGGCTCGGCATCCCGCTGGACCGGACCCTGGAGGTCGCCGCCCAGCTGCGCCGGCACGCGGAGGGCATCGCCCGGCTCTACGTGCAGCTGTTCCTCGACGAGGTCTGGAAGCCCTTCGACGACTCGGGCCGCCCGGACGACCAGTGGCCGCGACTGCACGACACCGTGGGCCGGCTGCGCTCGATCTCGGGCGAGGCCCTGCTGGCCGTCGTCGAGCAGGCGGTGAGCGAGCGCCTCGACGTGACGTTCGGCCGCGACCTCGCCCGCAACGTCCGGACCGCCCACGAGAAGGAGCCGCCGGCGCCCTGACGGTCAGCGCGGCCGCGCGCTCACCATCGTCAGGAGCTCGTAGGTCGCCACCGCCACGTCGTTCTGGTCGAGCACCTGCACGTCCCAGCGGACCTCGCCCTGCTCCGGCGTCCGGGGCGTCTTGGCGGCGCAGGTGAGCACCGCGCGGATGCTGTCGCCGGGCTTCACCGGCTTGGTGAACCGCAGCCGGTCCAGGCCGGTGTTGGCCAGCACGGGACCGGGCGCCGGGTCGACGAACAGGCCCGCCGCGAGCGACAGCACGAGGTAGCCGTGGGCCACGATCCCGCCGAACAGCGGGTTCGCGGCGGCCGCCTCCGGGTCGGTGTGCGCGTAGAAGGTGTCGCCGGTGAACGCCGCGAAGTGCGCGACGTCGGCCTCGGTCACCTCCCGTGCGGCGGTGACCACGGTGTCGCCGATGCTCAGCTCCGACATGGCCTTGCGGAACGGGTGCACGCCGGTCTCGACCCGGGCGGCGCCGGTCGTGTACACGCCCGTGATCGCCGTGAGCATGTCCGGGGAGGCCTGCACCGCGGTGCGCTGCAGGTGGTGCAGCACGCCGCGCATCCCGCCGAGCTCCTCCCCGCCGCCGGCCCGACCCGGCCCGCCGTGCACCAGGTGCGGCAGCGGCGCGCCGTGCCCGGTCGACTCCCCGGCGTCGTCGCGGTCGAGCACGTGCAGCCGCCCGTGGTGGGCCGCCGCACCGAGCACCACCTCGCGCACGAACGAGGGGTCGTGGCTGACGACGGAGGCGACGAGGCTCCCCTGGCCCCGGGCCATCAGCGCGACGACCTCGGGCGCGGTCTCGTAGGGGAGCAGCCCGACGACCGGCCCGAACGGCTCGAGGTCGTGCACCGCGTCGAAGCCGGCGTCGTCGTAGCGCAGCAGCAGGGGCGACAGGAACGCGCCGCGCGGGAAGCCCGGCAGGTCGCGGTCGGGGTCGCCGGACACGACCGTGCCGCCCGCGCGGAGCCGGGCCACCACGGCGCGGACGTCGTCGCGCTGGGCGGTGCTGACCAGGGCGCCCATGCCGGTCGCGGGGTCACGCGGGTCCCCGACGACGACGGCGGCCAGTGCGGCCCGCAGCGCCTCGGACGCGGCGTCGAGGTGCGCGCGCGGCACGAACGCCCGGCGGACGGCCGTGCACTTCTGCCCGGCCTTGGCGGTCGTCTCGCGCACGACCTCGCGCACGAACAGGTCGAACTCCGGAGTGCCGGGCCCGGCGTCCGGGCCGAGCACGGCGCTGTTGAGGGAGTCCGCCTCGGCGTTGAACCGCAGGCTGCGCTCGACGACCGCGGGGTGCGCGCGCAGGGTCCGGGCCGTGGCGGCGCTGCCGGTGAAGCCGAGCAGGTCCTGGCTGCCCAGCGCGTCGACGAGCCCCCGCGAGCCGCCGACCAGCAGCTGCAGCGACCCCTCCGGGAGCAGCCCCGACGCGACGATCCGCCGCACGACGGCCTCGGTCAGGTAGGCCGTCCGGCTCGCGGGCTTCACCACGCTGGGCACCCCCGCGAGGAACGCCGGAGCGAGCTTCTCGAGCAGGCCCCAGACCGGGAAGTTGTAGGCGTTCACCTGCACCGCGGCGCCCAGCAGCGGCGTCATGACGTGACGGCCGACGAACGTGCCGCCGCGGCTGAGGGCCTCGACCGGACCGTCGAGCAGGACGTTGCCCTCGGGGAGCTCGCGACGTCCACGGGCGGCGTAGGCGAGCAGGGTGCCGAACCCGCCGTCGACGTCGACGACCGCGTCGGTGCGCGTCGCACCCGTGGCGAAGGACAGCTCGGCGAACTCCTCCTTCACCTCCAGCAGGTGCGTCCCCAGCCGCTTGAGGACGCCGGCCCGCTCGTGGAAGGTCAGCGCGCGCAGGGCGGGCCCTCCGACCGTGCGGGCGTGGTCCAGCGCGTCGACCGCCTGCACGGGCTCGGTGGACACCCGCGCGACCGGCTCGCCCGTCGTCGCGTCCAGCAGCGCGACCCCCTCGTCGGCCGGCGTCCGCCACGCTCCTGCCACGTAGTGCTCGAGCACGTGCCCTCCTCGGGACCGACCGGTCGTTCGGTGGACTGTGGTCGGAGGACAGGTCCCGGTCAACCTTGCCGGGCGGCACGGCCGTGGGCTACAACCACCCCGACGCACGGTCGGGACAGCGGAGGTCGGGTGAGCGGTCAGCCTCCGGACGCACGGGCTCAGCAGGCGGCCGCACAGGCTCAGGCCGACGCCCTGCTCGAGGGCGACACCGCGACCCGCAGCCTCGGCATCACCGTCAGCGACGTCGCCCCGGGCCGGGCGACCGCGTCGATGACGGTCACGCCGCAGATGCTCAACGGACACGGCACCTGCCACGGCGGCTTCCTGTTCCTGCTCGCGGACGTTGCGTTCGCCTTCGCCTGCAACACCCGGGGCGCGCCCACCGTGGCGGCCGGCGCCGACGTCGCCTTCCTCGCCCCCGTGCAGGTCGGCGAACAGCTGCAGGCCCGCGCCGTCGAGCGGGCGCTCCAGGGGCGCAGCGGCCTCTACGACGTCACCGTCACCCGCGGCGACGACGTCGTCCTCGAGTTCCGCGGCCGCAGCCGGTCGCTCCCCGCACGCCCGTGACCACCCGACTCCCGGAGACCCCGTGCAGGACCTGACCCCCGACCCCGCGACCCTGGACGCCGGGGAGGTCGCGCCCGTCGAGGAGCTCCGCGCCCTGCAGCTGGAGCGGATGCGGTGGAGCCTGCAGCACGCCTACGACGGCGTCCCCCACTACCGGGCCGCCTTCGACGCGGCCGGCGTCCACGCGCGTGAGCTGGAGTCCCTGGCCGACCTCGCCCGCTTCCCGTTCACCACGAAGGCGGACCTGCGGGCGAACTACCCGTTCGGGATGTTCGCCGTGCCGCAGGAGCAGGTCCGGCGCGTGCACGCCTCCTCGGGGACGACGGGGCAGCCGACCGTCGTCGGGTACACCGAGCGCGACCTGTCCACCTGGGCCGACCTCGTGGCGCGCAGCATGCGGGCGGCCGGCGTGCGGCCGGGCATGAAGGTCCACGTCGCCTACGGCTACGGCCTGTTCACCGGCGGGCTCGGCGCGCACTACGGCGCCGAGCGCCTGGGGTGCACCGTCATCCCCGTGTCCGGCGGCCAGACCGCCCGGCAGGTGCGGCTGATCCACGACTTCCGGCCGCAGGTCGTCATGGTGACGCCGTCGTACATGCTGTCGCTGCTCGACGAGTTCGAGCGCCAGGGGCTCGACCCCCGCGAGAGCAGCCTGCGCATCGGGGTCTTCGGCGCGGAGCCGTGGACCGAGGACATGCGGCGCGAGGTCGAGGAGCGGGCCGGCCTGCACGCCGTCGACATCTACGGGCTGTCCGAGGTGATGGGACCCGGCGTCGCCAGCGAGTGCGTCGAGACCAAGGACGGCCTGCACGTCTGGGAGGACCACTTCTACCCCGAGGTCGTCGACCCGGAGACCGGCGAGGTGATGCCCGACGGCGAGGAGGGCGAGCTGGTCTTCACGTCGCTGACCAAGGAGGCGATGCCGGTCGTCCGGTACCGCACGCGCGACCTCACGCGCCTGCTGCCCGGGACGGCCCGGTCGGTGCGCCGGATCCAGCGGATCACGGGCCGGTCGGACGACATGGTGATCCTGCGCGGAGTGAACGTGTTCCCGACCCAGGTCGAGGAGCTGGTGCTGCGGGTCGACGGCCTGACGCCGCACTACCAGCTGGTGCTCACCCGGCCCGGGCGCCTGGACGAGATGACGGTGCGCGTGGAGGCCCGGGCGGACCGGTCAGCGGCGGAGCGCGCGCGGCTCGGCGAGCAGCTGTGCAGCCTGGTCAAGGAGCACGTCGGCGTGACCGTGACGTGCGACGTCGTCGAACCCGAGACGCTGGTGCGCTCGGAGGGCAAGGCCGTCCGGGTGCTGGACCAGCGAGGCTGACGGTCAGGCCCGCAGGCCCTCGAGGACCATCGCGACCAGCGTGTCCTCGACCTGCTGCCGACCGTGGCCGGACCCGGGCCGGAACCAGTCGACGAGGCTGTTGACCGTCCCGAACACCAGCCGGGTCACCAGGGCGGGGTCGAGGTCGTCGCGCAAGTCGCCCTCGTCGACGGCGGTGCGCACCAGGGCGGTGAGCCTCCGGTCGAACTCCCGACGCCGCTGCACCGCCCACCGCTCGGCCTCGGTGTTGCCCCGCACGCGCAGCAGCAGCGTCACGTAGGGGAGCTCGGCGGCGAGCACCCGGACCGAGGCGCGGAGCACGTGCTCGAGCCGCTCGACCGCCGGCCCCTCCTGCGCGTCCTGCTCGTCGAGGACGGCGAACAGCGCGTCCAGGGCCCGGGCCACGGCGAGGCGGAGCAGCTCCTCCTTGCCGCTGACGTGGTGGTAGATCGAGGACTTGGTACGGCCGGTGGCCCGGGACAGGTCCTCCATGCTGGTGGCGTCGTAGCCGCGGCGCAGGAACTCCTGGGCGACGACGTGGAGCAGCTCCTCGAGGCTGTACCGCTGCTCGCGGGGCCGTACCCGGCGCTCCGCCTCGGTCATGCGCGGACAGTACTCAGGCGCTGCCTTGACAGCGCACCGCTGTCCCGGGGACAGTGACCCGAACGACCGTTCGGTCGTCGTCCGGGTGGCAGCAGGAGGCAGCGGTGTCGGAGCAGCTCCAGGCGGAGTTCCAGGCCGCGTTCCAGGCGGAGGTCGACGCGGACGGCCGGATCGAGCCGCGCGACTGGATGCCCGACGGGTACCGCAGGACGCTGGTGCGCCAGATCGCCCAGCACGCGCACTCCGAGATCATCGGCATGCAGCCCGAGGGCAACTGGATCACTCGCGCACCGTCCCTGCGCCGCAAGTGCATCCTCGTGGCCAAGGTCCAGGACGAGGCCGGCCACGGGCTGTACCTCTACTCCGCGGCCGAGACCCTGGGCGCCGACCGCGACGAGCTGCTCGACCTGCTCCACACCGGACGGCAGAAGTACTCGACGATCTTCAACTACCCGACGACGTCGTGGGCGGACGTCGCCGCGATCGGCTGGCTGGTCGACGGCGCGGCGATCATGAACCAGGTGCCGCTGACCCGGTGCTCCTACGGGCCCTACGCACGGGCGATGACGCGCGTGTGCAAGGAGGAGTCCTTCCACCAGCGCCAGGGCTTCGAGGCGATGACCGTCCTCGCCAACGGGACCCCTGCGCAGCGGCAGATGGCGCAGGACGCCCTCGACCGCTGGTGGTGGCCCTCGCTCATGATGTTCGGCCCGTCCGACGGAGACTCCCCCAACAGCGCCCAGTCGATGGCGTGGGGCATCAAGCGGTTCAGCAACGACGAGCTGCGCCAGCGCTTCGTCGACGCGACCGTCCCCCAGGCCGAGCACCTCGGGCTGACCGTCCCCGACCCCGAACTCCGGCTCGACCCGGAGACCGGCTCGTACGCGTTCGGCGAGATCGACTGGACCGAGTTCTACGCCGTGATGAAGGGCGACGGCCCGTGCAACCGCGACCGCGTCCGCAACCGGGTCGCCGCGCACGAGGACGGCGCATGGGTGCGCGAGGCGGCCGCGGCCTACGCCGACAAGCAGGCCCGCCGGGCCGCGGCATGACGTCGTTCACGAGCGCCGACGGTCACGGTGCCGTGCCGACGTCGGGCGTCCCGGTCGACGAGGGCTCGGTGCCGCACCGCTCGCAGGCGCCCCTGTGGGAGGTCTTCGTCCGCAGCAAGCGGGGCCTGTCGCACACCCACGTCGGGAGCCTGCGCGCGCCGGACGCGGTCATGGCGCTGCGCAACGCCCGCGACGTCTACACCCGGCGGCAGGAGGGCGTGTCGCTCTGGGTCGTGCCGTCGACCGAGATCGTGGCGAGCAGCCCGGACGAGAAGGACGCCTTCTTCGACCCCGCCGGCGACAAGCCCTACCGGCACCCCACGTTCTACGACGTCCCCGAGGGCCTGACCCACCTGTGAACGACACCGCTCTCGACACCGACCTGCTCGCCTACACGCTGCGACTCGGCGACGACTGCCTCGTGCTCGGGCAGCGCTTGTCGGAGTGGGCCGCCCGCTCCCCGCAGCTCGAGGAGGACGTCGCGCTGCTGAACATCGCGCTCGACCTGCTCGGGGCCGCCCGCACCCTGCTGACCCGGGCGGGCGAGCTCGAGGGGAAGGGTCGCGACGAGGACGGTCTGGCGTTCCTGCGCGACGAGCCGGCGTTCACCTGCGGCCTGCTGTTCGAGGCCGAGGGCGGCGACTTCGGGCAGACCATGGCGCGCCAGCTGCTGGTGTCGGCCTACCAGCTGCCGCTGTGGCAGGCGCTCACCGCCAGCAGCGACGAGCTGCTCGCCGGGGTGGCGGGCAAGGCCGCCAAGGAGGCGGCGTACCACCTGGACCACGCCCGCTCCTGGGTCGTCCGCCTCGGCGACGGCACCGAGGAGTCGCACCGCCGCGTGCAGCAGGGGCTCGAGGAGGTGTGGCCGTACTCCTTCGAGCTGTTCGAGCGCGACGACGTCGTCGCCCGGCTGGTCGAGCGCGGCGTCGCGTCCGACCCCGACCTGCTGCGACCCGTCTGGGAGACGACCGTGACGGAGGTCCTGAAGGAGGCGACGCTCGAGGTGCCGCAGACCACGTGGCACCCCACCGGCGGCCGGTCCGGCAAGCACCTCACGTCGTTCGGGTACCTGCTGGCCGAGATGCAGCACCTGCACCGCAGCCACCCCGGTGCACGCTGGTGATGACCGTCGAGCAGGCGCGGACGGTCCTGGCCGAGGTCACCGACCCCGAGATCCCGGTCATCACCATCGAGGACCTCGGCATCCTGCGCGACGTGCAGGTCGGCGCGGACGGCGTCGTCGTGACCATCACGCCCACGTACTCCGGCTGCCCGGCGATGCAGGAGATCGAGGCCGACGTCCGGTCCGCGCTGCAGCGCGCGGGAGCCGACCGCGTCGAGGTCCGCACCGTGCTGTCCCCCGCCTGGACCACCGACTGGATGAGCGACGCCGGTCGCCGCACGCTGGAGGAGTTCGGCATCGCGCCGCCCCTGCGCACGCGCTCCGGACCGGTGCCGGTGCAGCTCGGACCGCTCCGGCCGGCGTGCCCGCAGTGCGCCTCCCGCGACACCGAGGAGCTGACCCGCTTCTCCTCGACGTCGTGCAAGGCGATGTGGCGGTGCGGCACGTGCCGCGAGCCGTTCGACCACTTCAAGGACCACTGACGTGACCGCCCCGGGCTTCGTCCGGCTGCGCGTCGCCGACGTCGCCGCCCTCACCTCCGACAGCGTCGCGCTCACCTTCGACGTCC
>JAOPWW010000244.1 GCA_025965495.1 Frankiales bacterium | reverse complement strand
AGCGGTAGACGCTGACCGCCTTGGCCGGCGTCGAGACGGGGGACAGGGCGCTGGACCCGAGGAAGCGCAGCGCGACGTCGACCGACCCCGTGCGTCGCTGGGTCAGGCTCAGCGCGCCCGTCGACGTCGTGCGGGCGGTGCCCGCCACGACGTAGGAGCCCACGCCGTGCCGGCGGTACAGCACCTGGACCAGCTGGCCTCCGACCGCCTTGCCCGCAGTGGTGCGCAGGGTGCCGCGGACGACGAACGCGGTGCCGCTGCGGACCCGGGCCGGGACCGTCAGGGCGAGCACCGGGCGGGGCCGGGGGACGACGGCGACGGCGGGGCTGCGCCTCCCCGTGCCCTTGGCGTTCGTCGCCTCGACCGTGTAGCCGTAGCGCGCGCCGGTCCGCAGGCCGCGGACGGTCAGGGCGCGGGCGGTCCCGCCGACCTGCCCGACGGTCCGCCCGGTGGTGTCGCGGACCGTGTAGCCGACGATCGCACTGTGGCCGTCGTCGGCGGGCGGCCGCCACGTCACGACCGCCGTCGTCGGGTCGGGCGTGGTCGCGGCGACGCCGGTCGGCAGGTCGGGGAGGGTCACGACGACGACGACCGCGGGCGGCAGCCGGGTGTCCTGGCCCTCCCGGACCGTCACCGGCAGCGCGGTGCCGTACTCGGGTGCCGCCGGGTAGTAGCTGCTGCGCGCGACCCCGCCGCCGCAGTTCGTGAACGCGACGCGCCAGGCGCCGGGCGGCACCCGAGCCAGCGTGTACGCGCCGGACCCGTCCGTGCTCGTCAGCGAGCCGGGCTGCTCGCGGTCGTCGTAGAGCTCGACGCAGACGCCGGGCGCCCCGAGGCCGAACTGGTCGACGACCTGCCCGCTCAGGCTGCCCGAGCGGACCAGGACGGCGTCGAGCCCGGACAGGCTGCCGGCGACCGGCAGGTCGAAGCGCCGGACCTCCGTGCGGCCGTAGGGGAGCGTCAGGCCGCCGACCGGGTCGCTCACGACGACGGCCGTCGGCCCGCCGAGCAGGCCGCGGGCGCTCCAGCGGCCGTCCGCGTCGGTCGTCCCGGCGCCGCCGAACCCGTCGTCCTGCACGTAGACGGTCAGGCCGGGCAGGCCGGCGCCGTCGGAGCCGGTGAGCCGCCCGCTGACCGTCGCCCCCGGCAGCAGCTGCGCGTCGACGCCGGAGGTCTCCGCGGTGCCGGCCACGCTGTAGGTGCGCGCGCCCGGGCGGCGGGCGGACGACGGCGCCCACGCGGGGGCGTCGCCCTGCGGGTGGGC
Source organism: Frankiales bacterium (assembly GCA_025965495.1). GTDB lineage: Bacteria > Actinomycetota > Actinomycetes > Mycobacteriales > SCTD01 > RYN-122. The sequence goes on along the minus strand of JAOPWW010000244.1, from coordinate 1,371 downwards.
GGCGTCGCAGGTGCGGGCGTGGACGAGGTAGGAGCCGGTCGGCACGCCGAGCAGCTGCCACGCGCCGGAGGCGTCGGTCCGGGCGTCGAGGCTCTGGACGTCGGTGAAGGGGTAGCCGGTCGACTCGACGGTCACGCAGGCGCCCGGGTCGAGCGCACCCCGCGCGTCGCGGACCGTGCCCGACAGCGCCCCCCCGACGGGCAGCACGACGTCGACGCCGGTGCGGCCGCCGACCGGCACGACGACCTGCTGCGCGTCGCCCTGGTTCCCGCGGGGGTACCAGGCCGCGACCAGCCGGGTGCCGGTGCGACAGGGGCGCACCTCGACGTAGTAGGCGGCCGGCCGGAGCCCGGGCAGGGACCAGGTGCCGTCGGCCGCCGACGAGGCGCGCCGCGGGCTGGGGGAGGACTGGGCGTCGCGCAGCTCGATGCACGCTCCGGCGACCGGCTGCCCCTGCTCGTCCCGCACCGTCCCGGACATCGTGGCGCCGTCGACGAGCAGGCCGTCGACGCCGGTCCGGTGCTCGGCCGGCCCGACCTCGACCGGCGTCGCGCCGGTCAGCGTCGTGCTGGTGGGGAAGAAGACGGTGCGCGCGCCGGGGTCGCACGACGCCGAGAAGGCGATCCGGTAGCGGCCCGGGTAGAGGTGCTGGAGCGTGTAGGCCCCCTGCGCGTCGGCGGTCGCCCCGCTGCCGACCTGGCCGTCGAGACCGGTGGCGGCGGCGTCGTAGGCCCGCACGCACGCCTTGTCGGCGCCCCCGACCGCGGCGCTGACGACGCCGCTGATCGTCGCGGCGCGGGGCGCGAGGACCTGCAGCTGCGTCGTCTGCCCCTGCGTGACGGCGAACTCCGTGGCGCTCGCCCGCGTCACGCCTCCGCCGTACCAGGCCGCGCCGATGTCAGGGCCGCCGCACGAAGCGATCTGCAGGACGTACCGACCGGTGGGCAGGCCGTCCTGGCGCAGCGTGCCGTCGTCGGCCGAGGTGATCGTGGCGAGGTAGGCACCGGTCCCGACGTCGATCAGGTACGTGCACGCGCGGGCCACCGGCGCGCCGAGGTCGTCATGCACGACGCCGGTCAGCAGGCCCGCGACCGGCAGGGCGACCGGCGGCAGGGTCAGCGACGAGCCCGCCGCCAGGGCGACGTCGGCGCCCTGGGCCGTCCACGCCCGGCCGTCCCAGACCCGGCGGACGTGCGCGCCGCCCTGGCAGTCGTGGGCGACGAGGCGGTAGGTGCCGGCGGTGGCGGCCACCCGCGCCACGCCGTCGCTGCCCGAGGGCAGCAGGCGCTGGCCGCCGTCGGTGCTCCCCGCAGGCACGACGTCGAGGCACGCGCCGGACAGCGGCGCACCGGCCTCGTCCGTCACGGTGGT
>JAOPWW010000235.1 GCA_025965495.1 Frankiales bacterium | reverse complement strand
ACCAAGCCCGGGATCATGGACTACACGGAGAAGCCCGACTACGCCCGAGTCGTCGACATCTGCACCAAGGCCTCGCTGCGCGAGCTGGCCACCCCCGGCCTGCTCGCGGTGCTGTCCCCGATCGCCGTCGGCTTCGCCCTCGGCTACCAGCCGCAGGGCGCTTTCCTCGCCGGGTCCATCGCGGCCGGCGTGCTCATGGCGGTGTTCCTCTCGAACGCCGGTGGCGCGTGGGACAACGCCAAGAAGCTGGTCGAGGACGGCAACCACGGCGGCAAGGGCAGCCAGGCCCACGAGGCGACGATCATCGGCGACACGGTCGGCGACCCGTTCAAGGACACCGCCGGACCCGCGCTCAACCCGCTGCTCAAGGTCATGAACCTGGTGGCCCTGCTCATCGCGCCGACCGTGGTCAAGTACGGCACCGGGGACCACGCGAGCCACGGCGTGCGCGCGGTCATCGCGGTCATCGCGATCGCGGGCATCGTCACTGCGGTGACGATCAGCAACCGCCGCAGCGTCGCCGACGCCGTCCAGGGCGCCGTCGCCCCCCTGCCGCCGACGCCCGTCCGGTAGTCCTCGGCACGACCCGGAGCCCGCCCTGCCACTCAGGGCGGGCTTCGTGCTGTTCGGATCGCCGCCCATGTCCGCTATGTCCGCAACCGACTGCAGCGAGTCGGTCACACAGGGTTGATGTCCGAGCGCGGAGGGCAGATCGTGGGCGGGAGAGCGAGCGGTCACCCCGCGGACTCCCCGACGTCGCGCCTCGACCTTGCGCGAACGGAGACCCGGTCCTCGCGCAGCGCGCGGTGACCGGGCTGAGGGCACCACGGGCTCGCGCCTGCACCCGCCCTCGGGTGCAGACCGGCGGAGAAGGCCAACACTCCGCGCAGAGCCCCACCACCGGCAGTCGCCTCGACCCGCGACCTGGCGTCACCTCTCGCCGTGCTCGATCGACCGTGCGCGCTCGCGCACGTCAGCCAGGGAGTTCCCCCGTGCGTTCCACTCGTCTGTTCGCAGCCGTCGGCGCCGCCGCGCTGCTCGCCGCCGTCCCGCTCGCCGCGGCCGGCGCCGCCACGCCGACGCAGGCCCTCGCCACCACCAGCGGCTACGGCGGCTACAGCACCGGCAGCGTCGTCTACGCCAACGCGCTGAACGCCGCCGGCGACCCGGACATCACGAAGACGTCGCTCGCGCAGAGCGCTGCCGCGGCCTCGATCGGCGAGCCCCTCGTGACCCAGGACCTGCTGAGCTCCTCGATCCTCACCGCGGCCGCCACGGGCAAGAACGCCTACGGGCACGGCTCGGCGGTGAACGAGGGCCTCCTGCAGGGCCAGACCGCCCCGCCGCAGGTGGCGCTCACGACGGCGGAGGCGCTGTCCCCGCCGCCGACCGCGAAGGCCACGACGAACGAGCTGCTCACCCTGCCGGCCGACCCGGTGGCCCAGGCCCAGCTGCTCCCCAGCAGCGCGCAGGCCCGCACGACGTCGCTGGACAGCATCTGCGTCACCGGCACGCCTGCGGTCATCAGCACCGGCACCGGCCAGGCGACGAACGCCCGGCTGCTGACCCCGGCGGCCGGCCAGTCCGTCGCCACGGTGGACGGCGCCGTCCGCTCGCTGTCGTCGATGCTCCTGACCGCCCCCTCCGGCGGCGCCACGGGCTCCGGCCTCACCAGCGTCACGAACCAGTCGCTCGCACCGCTGACCCTCTTCAAGGGCATCCCCGGCGCCGAGACCACCATCACCGTGCTGCACCAGCTGCAGCTCAGCGCGACCGCGGGCGGCACGGCCGGCAGCGGCAAGGCCTTCTACGGCTTCGTCGACAGCACCGGCAAGCCCGTCGCGAACTCCGAGCCGGTCCTGATGATCAACGGCCAGGGCCTGACCAGCGAGCAGGTCCTCGGCGGCGACGGCGTCCAGCTGAGCCTCGGGGTCGCCGACGTCTTCATCGGCGCCCCGAACCACGGCCTCGACGACGACCCGGCCAGCGCGCCGCGCGTCGACGCCAACGGCACCACCGTCGGCACGGCCGCCGACCTCGTCCGCATCAAGGTCCCCGGCACGGTCACGACCGGCTCCACCACCCCGGTCGCCACCGACAGCCCGCTCGCGCCGGTGCTCAACCCGGTCCTGCAGCCCGTCGTCGCCGGCCTGTCGCCGGTCCTGTCGGCCGTGCAGGCGGGGCTGGTCTCGGCCGGGCTCGGCGTCGCCGACCTCCGCTACGGCCACCTCGAGGCGCTCGCCACGGTGCCGGCCGGCGGCATCGTCTGCGGGGACGCGAAGAACCCGCTCGACGAGTCCCGCAAGGACGTCTCGACCCTGAGCGTGCGGCCGGGCCAGACCTTCGAGTACACGGTCCGCTTCCCGAACCGCGGCACCGACCCGATCACCGACGTCGTCGTGACCGACACCTACGCGGCCGGCCTCGAGTTCGTCTCCTCCGACCCGACCCCGACGTCGCGCTCGGGCAGCACGCTCACCTACCGGCTCGGCACGATCGCGCCGGGAGCGTTCGCCGACGTCAGCCTGACCTTCCGCGTCCCCGCCGACGCCAAGGCCGGCACGGTGTACCGCAACGACGCCCGCATCACCGGCACCTACCTGGGCCGCACCGTCACCAAGGACGTCTCCGTCCCCGGCCCGACCGTGATAGGCCCGCTCACCGGCGCCTGCGACGTCAGCCGCTCCACCAAGTACGCCAGCAACACGCAGGTCACGACGGGTGAGCAGTTCGCCTACTACGTGAACGTCAGCAACACCGGCGGCAGCCCCTGCACCGGCGTCACGGTCAAGGACACCCTCGACGACGGCGTCGCCTTCGTCTCCTGCTCCGACGCCTGCACCCACAGCGGCCAGGACGTCACCTGGCGCGTCGGCACGCTGGCGCCCGGCGCCAGCCGCACGCTCTCGGTCGTCGTCCGGACCACCGCCACCAGCGGTCGCCTCCCGAACACCGCGGTGATCGGCACGACGGAGGGCTCGACCGCCTCCCCGTCGACCCCCGGCCCGGTCGTCACGACGGTCTCGACCCCGGCCCCGGGCAAGCCCGCCGGCTGCCCGACGACCGGGTGCCCGGGTGGCGCGGGCCAGCCCGGCGCCGAGCCGGCCCCCGAGCAGCTGCCCCGCACGGGCGGCTCGGGCCTTCTGGCCGGCGGCGCCCTGCTGCTGACCGGCGCGGCCTTCGGGATCCGCAAGGCCCTGCGCGCCTAGTCCCCGCTCGTCCGACGGCCCGTCCTCTCCTCGAGGGCGGGCCGTCGCGCGTCGGTAGCGTCGGGTCCCGTGGACCTCGTCGACCCCGATGCCCTGCTCGCGGACGCCCCTCGGGTGCGGGAGGCGCTGGCGGCCGCCGGCTGGTCCGCCACCGCGCTCGACGACGCCCTCGGCGCCACCTACCGGACCCACCTGGACCGCGACGAGCTCGCCCCCGTCCTGCGCCGCACGACCGACGGCAGCGCCCTGTCGGTGCTGGCCCGCCTGCTCGTCGCGGGCGTCCCGGTCGGTCTGGACGAGGCGACCCGGGCCGGCGTCCCCGAGACCTGGCTGCGGCCCTCGGGCTACGACGTCACCTGTCCGGTGCGGCTGCAGCCGGTCCGGCACGACGGGGTCGAGGTCGTCGTCCCGCACGACCCCGGCCGGGCCGCCACGGGCGTCGACCGCGAGCAGGTGCTCGGCGTCGGCGCGGCCTCGCTGACCCTCGCCGCCGCGACCCCCCGCGACACCGTCGACCGGGTTCTGGACCTCGGGACCGGCGCCGGCGTGCAGGCGCTGCTCGCCGAGGACCACGCGCAGACCGTCGTCGCGACCGACCGCAACCCCCGCGCCGTCGCCTTCACCCGGCTCGCCGCCGCCCTCGGCGGGGTCGAGGTCGACGCCCGCGAGGGCGACCTGCTCGAGCCGGTCGCGGGGGAGCGGTTCGACCTCGTCGTCAGCAACCCGCCCTTCGTCATCAGCCCCGGCGCCCGCTACACCTACCGCGACGCCGGCCTCGACGCCGACGACGTCTGCCGCCGCCTGGTGTCCGAGCTGCCCGGCGTCCTCGCGCCCGGCGGCGTCGCCGTGCTGCTGGCGAACTGGCTGCACGTCGAGGGCGAGGACGGCGACGCCCGGGTCCTGTCGTGGTTCGACGGCACGGGCTGCGACGGCTGGGTCGTGCAGCGCGAGATCGCGGCCCCCGAGGACTACGTGACGGCGTGGCTGCGCGACACCGACGAGACCTTCGAGGGCTACGACGCCTGGCTGGACTGGTTCGCCGAGCGGCGGGTGGAGGCGGTGGCCTTCGGTGTCGTCGCGCTGCGCAACACCGGCAGGCAGCGCACCGTCACCCTCGACGACGTCCCGCAGCCGACGGCGGCTACGTGGGGCGAGGAGGTCCGGGCCCACTTCGCCCGGATGGACGCCCTGCAGGGCGACCCCCTCGCGGCCCGCTGGCGCCTGCGCGACGACGTCCGGCTGCACAGCGTCGCGACCCGCGGCGACGACGGCTGGTACGCCGACAGCCAGCTGCTGCAGCAGGAGGCCGGGCTGCGCTGGAGCGGCGGCGTCGACAGCTACGGCGCGACCCTGCTGGCCGGCTGCGACGGCACCCGCCCGATGGGCGCGCTGCTGTCGGTGCTGGCGAGCAGCACGGGGCTGACCGACGCCGAGGCCGCCGAGCAGGTCCTGCCGGTGGTGCGCCGCCTCGTCGAGCAGGGCTTCCTGGTGCCCTAGGCGTCCGTGCTGCGGGGCGCGCGCGCACGACGGACGGCGGGGGCGTCGTCGGCCGTGGTGCGCCGGGCAGCCGTCGTCGTGCGGGGACGACGGGCGGGTGCCTCGACGGGGGCCTGTCGCTGCTGGGGCAGGGCCACCAGCTGCAGCAGCAACGCCTCCACCGCGATGAGGCGCTCCTGGACGGCCTGCAGCTCTGCCGACGTCGCGGCGTCCTCCTCCTCGCCGCCGATGAAGCCGACGAACCAGGCGGCGATCGCCGCGGTGATCAGGCCGACGAAGACCAGCCCGAGGATCATCAGGGCGGCCGAGACGAGCCGGCCCTCCTGCGTCACCGGGTAGACGTCGCCGTAGGGGACGGCGGTCATCGTCCCGAGCGCCCACCAGAGGGCGTCGGGGAAGTTCGCGATGGTCGTCCCCGCGGCGTTCCGCTCGGCGTCGAGAGCCAGGCACGCCCCCAGGAAGGCGGTGAACACCGACGCCAGGGTCACCAGCTTGGTCACGTCGGCGACCAGGCCGCCCCGGGTCTGCTTGCCGAGGCGTCCCGCGACGGACGCGAGGCGGAGCAGGCGCAGGGGGCGGGCGAACGGCAGCACGACGACCAGCAGGTCGACGACGTGCGTGCGCACGAAGCGCTTGCGGTCGACGGCCAGCCGTAGGCGGCCGACGTAGTCGACGGCGAAGAAGAGCCAGATCACGACGTTCGCCACGCGCAGCACGGTCCGGGCCACGTGGGGGAGGTCGACGACCAGGGCAGGCACGACCAGCACGACCACGAACAGGACGGACATGACGAGCAGCGGCGTCGTCATCGCCTGGTTCCAGCGGTGCAGCGCCGGCTCGTCGACCTCCTCCGACCACGGGCGCTCGCCGTCGGCGTGCAGGTGGGCGTGGTGCCCGCCCTCCTCGAGCAGGTGGACGGTGGAAGCGGCTGCGGTCGCAGCGACCATGGGAGCTCTCCTGGGTGGGGTTCGGGCGGGACGGTCAGGCGACGGTGAGCGTGTAGAGCAGGCCGGCGGACGCGGCGACGACGGCGGCGCCGAGGCCGCGTCGGATCCAGGTCGCCTCCGGCTCCTCGTCCTCGCCGGTCATCTCGGCGAGGACGCCGTGGACGGCGGGCGGCACGGCGAGCACCACGAAGCCGACGGCGGCGAGCCGGTGCGGGTCCGCCACGTGGTGCTGCAGCTGGCCCGACAGCCACCAGCCGAGGACGACGAGGCTCGTGATCTCGACCAGGCCGGTCGGGACGACCCGCCGCAGCCACGGCAGCTCGGGCAGGCGGTGCGACCAGATGCGCAGGACCTGCGGAAAGATGAACAGCGCTGTACCGAGGAACAGCTCGGGGCGGACGCCGACGAACGGCACGCCGACGAACAGGAACACGCCGGCCCGCACCACCATCCCGAGCACGCGCTGCAGGGGCAGGCCCTCGGGGACCTCGTCAGGAGCGACGGCCTCCAGCCGGGCGGGATAGAGCCGCGCGGCGAGCTCCTCGAGGCCGACGCGGGCCAGGACCGCCAGCCCGGTGACGACCGCGAGGGGTCCTGCGCCGTCACCGAGCGCGACGTCGTGGCCGAACAGCCCGGGCAGCGCCGTCAGGAGCTGGTAGGCCAGCCACGCGGCGAGCAGCGGTGCGACGACGACGTCGCCGAGCCGGTACCAGAGGGCGCCGGGCTCGTCCGCGACCTCGCGGCGCA
>JAOPWW010000222.1 GCA_025965495.1 Frankiales bacterium | reverse complement strand
CGCTGCTGGCCGGCCGGTACCTGCAGGGCGTGGCGCAGGTCGAGGTCGCCAAGGTCCCCAGCCTCACCCTGACCTGGGGCGCCGTCCCCGTCGTCGCCTGGGCGGTCCGGCGCGGCCCGCTCGGGGGCGGGGCCGCGGGGGCGGCCAGCTCGGGCCAGTCGATCAGCGCCCGGACGTCGACGTCGCCGGTCGGGACGGGCGCACGTGGGCCGGACACCAGCCGGCGCAGCGCCCCCTCCTGCTCGGCGGCCAGCGCGGCCAGGACGGGGTCGCCGGCGCTGCGGCTCACCAGGGCCAGCGTCTGCAGCACGCCGTCGTGGACGCTGCGGGCGAGGCGCTCCCGCTCGGCCTGCGCCGCCTCGCGCTGGACGACGGCCGCGTAGGCCGACTCCGCCTGCCGCGCCAGGCTCACGACGTACCCGACGACGACGCCGACCAGCAGCAGCAGGACGCACGAGCCGACGGCCGCCCGGGTGACGTCGCCCCGCCAGAGCAGCGTCGCGACGGCCAGCACGACGGCGGCGGCTCCGCCCCCGACCGGCCCGCGCCGGACCGCCCAGGCGACGACGGGGACCGCCCCCCACGTGAGGGTCAGGCTGGGGACCTCGGCGACCTCGACCTGGTCCACCCCCTGCAGGTACCGGCCGGCGAGCAGCGCGGCGACCGCGAGGGCGAGGTCCAGGAGCAGCAGCGGCGGGGTCCGGCGACCCGGGGCGGCGTACAGGGCGGTGGCGACCGCGGTCCACACCGCCATGCCGGCCAGCACCGCGAGGACCCCGCGGGGGTGGGCGACGTCGTCCAGGCCGACGAGGGCCGAGACGACGGCGTAGGCCAGCGACGCCGCCCGGACGACGGCGGTGGCCCGCCACAGGGCCGGGTCGAGCCGCTCCGCGTAGGGGCGGACTAGCTGGCTCGTCGTACCGGGCTCGAGGTGCGGGCGGACGGCGCGTCGCTGACCAGGGCCTCCCGGGCGGCCGAGCGGGCGTCCTCGAGGTCGGCCTTGGCCTTGGTCGCGTACTGGTCGACGTACTCCTGGCCGGACAGGAGCATGAGCTCGTACATGATCTCGTCGGTGATGGAGCGCAGCACGAAGCGGTCGCCCTCCATGCCCTCGTACCGGCTGAAGTCCAGCGGCTTGCCGAACGTCATCGAGACGCGCTGGGGCTTGGGCATCATCTGGCCGGGGGGCTGCACGTCGAACATCCCCACCAGCCCGACCGGGATCACGGGGACACCGGCCTCGAGCGCCATCCGCGCCACGCCGGTCTTGCCGCGGTAGAGCCGGCCGTCGGGCGAGCGGGTGCCCTCGGGGTAGAGCGCGAGCAGGCCGCCCTCCTGCAGGACGCGCAGCCCGGTGCGCAGGGCCGCCTCGCTGGCCGCGCCGCCGGAGCGGTCGATCGGGATCTGGCCGGCGCTGCGGAAGAAGAACGCCTGCAGGCGGCCCTTGACCCCGGTGCCGGTGAAGTAGTCGCTCTTGGCCAGGTAGGTGACCCGGCGCGGGACCACCAGCGGGATCATGAAGTTGTCGAGGAAGCTGTTGTGGTTGCCGGCCAGGATCGCCGGACCCGTGCTCGGCACGTTCTCCAGCCCGAAGGCGGACGGCCGGAAGAACAGCCGCAGGAGCGGCGAGAGGACCGCCTTGATGAACCAGTAGCCCACCGGGGTCGCCTCCTGCCGTCGTCGCGCTCGACCGTCCTGGGGGAACCCTAGGCGGCCCGCCGTGACGGACACAACGCCCCTCCCCGCAGGGCTGTCGGGGGCGGGCGTCGCGTGCGACGATGCTGGTCCTCGCGCGCCTCGCGCGGACCCCTCCCGAGCCACCTGGAGCACCCGTGGCCGTCCTGCCCGGCGCCGAGCCGTTCGACCTGCCCGGCGGGCCCGTGGGCGTCGTGCTGTGCCACGGGTTCACGGGCACGCCGCAGAGCATGCGGCCCTGGGGCGAGCACCTGGCCGCCGCCGGCCTGACGGTCGCCGGCCCCCGCCTCCCCGGCCACGGGACGCGCTGGCAGGACATGAACAGGACGCGCTTCGCCGACTGGTACGGCGAGCTCGAGCGCACCTTCGACGGCCTGCGCGCGCGCTGCGACACGGTCTTCGCCATGGGCCTGTCCATGGGCGGCACCCTGACGCTGCGCCTGGCCGAGGAGCGCGGGGACCAGCTGGCCGGGCTCGTGCTCGTCAACGCCTCGCTGGCCAGCGAGCGCAACGACGTCAAGCTCGTGCCGCTGCTGAGCCGCGTCCTGTCGTCGATGCCGGGCATCGCCAGCGACGTCAAGAAGCCGGGCGTCACCGAGCTGGCCTACGACCGCGTCCCGCTCGCCGCGATGGCCTCGCTCACCCGGGCGTGGCCCGTCGTGCGCCGCGACCTGTCCCGCATCAGCTGCCCGGTGCTCGTCTACCGCAGCCGCGAGGACCACGTCGTCGAGCCGGTCAGCGGTCGCCTGCTGCTCGAGGGGCTGGCCGGCGGCCGGGTGGAGGAGCGGGTCCTGGAGGACAGCTACCACGTCGCGACGCTCGACAACGACGCCCCCGCGATCTTCGCGGGCTCCCTCGCCTTCGTCGAGCAGCACAGCGTCCGCGCGCACGCCCCGGCCGCTGCCGGGCAGTAGTGGACGACTCCCCCGCGGGCCGCCGCGGCAACGGGCTGCAGGCCGCCGACTGGGGCGCCCTCGTCGACCTCGACCCCCGCCTGGCCGAGGCGCTGCTGGACCGGCTGGCCGGCGCCGGGGTCGCCGCCTACGTCGAGCCCGCCAGCAGCTCCGACCCGTTCAGCCGCGCCCCCCTGCCGAACCGCCCGCTGGACCGGCTGTGGGTCGACCCCGAGCGCGCGCAGGTCGCCCGCGAGGTCGTCGCCGCCGAGGTCGCCGACCTGTCCGCCCTGCTGTCGGAGCAGGAGCCGGGCGCCACCGCGCACGGGCTGGTCCAGCCGGTCCCGCGCCACGCCGTCCGCCGCGTCCTCACGCCCCCACCCCTGCCGGACCCGCCGGCGGCCGCTCCCCCG
>JAOPWW010000112.1 GCA_025965495.1 Frankiales bacterium | reverse complement strand
CGCCTGCCGCTCCGGCCTCGGCGACCCCTGGCCCGACGTCGGCGACGCCGCCCTGCTGTCCGCCCTGGACCTGTCCACCGCCCGCAGCCGGGCCGACCTGCAGCGGGTCGACCTCGCGGGGGCCCTCCGGGCGCTGCTGCCGTGGTCGGTCGCGGGCCGGCTGGACGAGGTCGCCCCGGAGCGGGTCACGGTGCCGAGCGGCTCGCAGGTGCGCGTCGACTACGGCGACCCGGAGGCGCCCGTGCTGCCGGTCCGGGTGCAGGAGGTGTTCGGCTGGGCGAGCGCGCCCGTGGTGGCCGGACGCCCCCTGCGGCTGCACCTGCTGTCCCCGGCGTCGCGGGTCGTCGCCGTCACCAGCGATCTCGCGTCGTTCTGGACGACCGGCTACCCCGGGGTCCGGTCGGACCTGCGCGGCCGGTACCCGAAGCACGCCTGGCCGGAGGACCCGGCGTCGGCCGCGCCGGTCCGGCGACCTCCGCGCAGGATGGGGGCATGAGCGTCGAGGGAGCACGGGTCCTGGTCACCGGCGGCACGAGCGGGCTGGGCCTCGCGATGGCGCAGGCCCTGGCAGCAGCAGGCGCGCGGGTCGCGCTGACCGGCCGCGAGCAGGACCGGGCGGAGGCGGCGGCCGGGCCGGTCGGTGCTCTCGGTGTCGGCATGGACGTGCGCGACGCGGGGGCGGTCCAGCGGGGCGTCGGGACGGTCCTCGACGCGTTCGGCGGGCTCGACGTCCTGGTCAACAACGCCGGCATCGGGATGCGGACCGTCGACCCCGGCTTCCTCACCCGCCCGCAGCCGTTCTGGGCGGTCTCGCCCGAGGGGTTCACCGACCTGTTCGCCACCAACGTGACCGGCTACTTCCTGGTCGCCCGCGCCGTCGTGCCCGCCATGGTCGAGGCGGGCCGCGGGACGGTCGTGAACGTGAGCATCAACACCGCGACCCAGGTGCGGCGGGGCTTCGTCCCGTACGGGCCGTCCCGGGCCGCGACCGACGCGCTGTCGGCGGTGATGGCGGCCGACCTCGAGGGCACCGGCGTCGACGTCCACGTCCTGCTGCCCGGCGGGGCGACGGCCACCGGGATGATCCCGGACGACCTGCCCGAGAGCGCGCGCGCCGGCCTGCTGGACCCGGGCGTGATGGGGCCGCCCGTGCTGTGGCTGGCCGGCGGAGGCGCGCGGGGCCGGACGGGACTGCGCGTCGTCGCCAACGACCCCGCGACCTGGGGCCAGCAGGCGTGACCTGGGCCGGCACCCGGACAGCACGGCGCCCCGGCCCTCACGCGGAGGACCGGGGCGACCGGGAGGTGCAGGGGACTACTTGGCGGCGGTGAGCCCGCCGACGGCGGTGCCGATGGTGCTGGGCAGGCCGAGCACGGTGTTCTTGAACTGCTCGGTCGGGGTCTGCTGCTCCTCGTGCAGCGAGCTGCTGGCGAGGATGCCGCCGGTCAGTGCCGGGATGACCCACTGCAGCGCGTGGAGCTGCTTCTGGGCCTTGGCGACCTCGGGCGGGGTGGAGGCGATCGGGTCGGCGCCGCCGCCGACCGGGACGTCGCCGGCGTTCATCATCTTCTGGCCGAGGACGCGGGCGTAGGCGGTGGCGCCGAGGGCGCCGGCCGTCAGGGCGAGCTTGGTGTTGGTGTTCGCCAGGACGCCCTTCTGGGTCGCGACGCGGCCCTTGTTCTCCTTGAGGAGCTGGAAGCCGCCGACGAGGTGCGCGCCGATGGCGACCAGGTTGACGGGCGTCCAGCGGCCCCAGCCGGCGTTGGCGACGCGGGCGCGCTGACGCGGGTCGTCGACGTCCTTGGCTGCGCCGTTGACGCCGACGGCGCCCATGAGGGAGCCGCCGAACCAGGCGGCGAGGCCGGCGTCGTGCAGGAAGTGGGCGACGGTGTTGCGCTGAGCCATGGGTGGTCCTCCAGGGAGCACGGTGCGTGAGTCGTTGACGACGATGTCTGTCAGTGCGCTACCCCTGCCTCCGCCCCGGTGAACCCTGGGCTTCCGCCCGGCCCCGGTGTCTGCGACAGTCCGAGGTGCCGCGCGACCGCGTCGGCGCGGACAGGGAGCGGGTCAGCAGGTGGGGCAGATGGCGACGGAGACGGACGCGTACGCCGTCGTCGCCTTCCGCGAACCCGGCGGCTGGCAGGTCGGCCCGCTGCCCGAGGTCCTCACCCGCGACCTCGACGGCCTCATCGCCGCGGTGCGCCAGCAGCCCGGCGAGAGCGGCGCCTTCGCGCTGGTCGACGTCGCCGACGAGTTCTTCGTCGTCGTCCGCGTCGTGCAGGGACAGGTGCGGCTGCTGCTGTCCGACGTCACGGCGTCGGCGGAGTGGGACCTCGCGGAGCAGGTGGTCGACCACCTCGGCCTCGACGTCCCCGACGAGGACGAGCTCGACGAGGTCTGGCCGGTCGGCGACCTCGACGTCTTCGGCGACCTCGGCCTGGACGCCATGGAGCTCGGCGCCATCCTGTCCGACCTCGACGCCTACGCCGACGAGATGCTGTCCGCGCTCACCCGCCGTCTGGGTTTCGCCGAGCCGTACGAGCGGGTAGTCGACGCGCTCAGCGGCCGCTAGCCCTCTCGCCGTCCCCCCACACCCCACCGGAGCCCCCACCCGTGCCGTACTTCGCCGCTGCCCTCGCACGCACCCAGTCGGGCTGGGTCGGCGAGGAGGTCGACCTCGACGACCTCGACGACCTCGAGACCCTGGTCGAGCGCCTCCGCGACATGGTCGAGGAGGGCCC
>JAOPWW010000166.1 GCA_025965495.1 Frankiales bacterium | reverse complement strand
ACCGAGATCGGCAAGTGCGCCGCCGGGCTGCGCTTCTACGCCGAGCACGGCGAGGCGTTCCTCGCCGACGAGGTCGCCGACGCCGAGAGCGTCGGCGCCGTCAAGGCCTACGCGCGCTACCAGCCGCTCGGCCCCGTCCTCGCGGTCATGCCGTGGAACTTCCCGCTCTGGCAGGCCATGCGCTTCGCCGCGCCGGCCCTGATGGCCGGCAACACGGGGCTGCTCAAGCACGCCAGCAACGTCCCGCAGACGGCCCTGTACATGCAGGAGCTGTTCGAGAAGGCCGGCTTCCCCGCCGACGTCTTCCTGACCCTGCTGATCGGCAGCAAGGACGTCGAGACGGTCCTGCGCGACGACCGCGTCGTGGCCGCGACCCTGACCGGCTCGACCCCGGCGGGGCAGTCGGTGGCGTCCATCGCCGGCGAGGAGCTCAAGAAGACGGTCCTGGAGCTCGGCGGCAGCGACCCGTTCGTCGTCATGCCGTCGGCGGACCTGCACAAGGCCGCCCAGGTGGCCGCCACCAGCCGCTGCCAGAACAACGGGCAGAGCTGCATCGCGGCCAAGCGCTTCATCGTCCACACCGACGTCTACGAGGAGTTCGAGGGGCTGTTCCGGGACGCGCTCGCCGCGCTCGTGGTGGGCGACCCGAAGGCCGACGGCGTCGACGTGGGGCCGCTCGCGACCGAGCAGGGCCGCGAGGACGTGACCGAGCTGGTCCAGGACGCCGTCGACAAGGGGGCCCGACTGCTGCTCGGGGGCGCGGCCCCGAGCGGGCCGGGCTGGTTCTACCCGCCGACGCTGCTCGCCGACGTCACGCCCGAGATGCGGATGTACACCGAGGAGGTCTTCGGCCCGGTGGCGCAGCTGCACCGGGTGGCCGACCTCGACGAGGCGATCGCGCTGGCGAACGCGACGGCCTTCGGCCTGGGTTCGAACGCGTGGACCAGCGACCCGGCCGAGCAGGACCGCTTCGTGCGCGACCTCGAGGCCGGCGCGGTGTTCCTCAACGGGATGACGTCCAGCTTCCCCGCCCTGCCCTTCGGCGGCGTCAAGACCAGCGGCTACGGCCGCGAGCTCGCGGCGCACGGCATCCGCGAGTTCACCAACGTCAAGGCCGTGTGGGTGGGCGAGGGCGGCGCGGACAGCACCCCCGCGCAGGTGGAGTAGCCGACTCTGGCGATCGGCCTGCCCGGACGGCGCAGGTGGGCCAGGATGCACGGGTGTCGATACCCGGGGAGCGGCCCGACCGCCGCGGGCTCGTCGCCCACCTCGACGAGATCATCTCCGTCATCGCCCCGGACGGCACCGTGCTGTCGGTCAACCGCGACAGCGCGGGCGGCCCGTCGGAGGCCGACGGACGCGACAGCCGCTCGTGGGTCCACCCCGACGACCAGCAGGTCGTCACCCAGGCGTTCCTGGACCTGCTCGCCGACCCGTCCCGGACCACCCTGACCGTCGTGCGGGTCCAGCAGGAGGGCCAGCCCTACCGGTGGATGGAGACGACGGGCGTCAACCGGGTGGCCGACCCGGAGGTGGGTGGCCTGGTCTTCGTCAGCCGGGACGTGCACGAGCGCGTGCTGCTGACCCGGGCGGCCGAGCGGTCCCTCGCCGCCCAGCGGCTCGTCGCCGACCTCGGCGTGCGCATGCTCCTGGACCACTCGCTGGAGAACGGGCTGGGCGAGGTCCTGTCGCGGACTGCCGCCCTGCTCGAGGCGCCCCACGTCGGGCTGCTCGAGCGCGACGCCGACCGGCGGCTGCGGGTCACCCGCTGGTGCGGCGCGGACCCGCTGCCCGACGGCCACGTGCTGTCCCGCGGCACCGGTCCGTCGGTGCCGGAGCTGCGCGCGCGAGGTGTGGTCGCGACCGCCGACGCGCCGCTGCAGGCGCCCGAGGGCGCCCTCGGCCAGCTGGTCGCCTGCTGGACCGACGAGCACGAGTTCGACGACGTCCAGCGGCAGCTGCTGCAGGGCGTCGCGAACGTCCTCTCGGGAGCGCGGCAGCGCGAGCGGCGCGAGAACGAGGCGGTCGTCCGGGCGATGCACGACCCGCTGACCGGCCTGCCGACGCGCCCGCTGCTGCAGGACCGGCTCGACCACGCGCTGCTGCGGGCCCGCCGGGGCGGGGGGCACGTCGGCGTGCTCCTCGTCGACCTCGACCGGTTCAAGGAGGTCAACGACCGCTTCGGGCACGCCGCCGGCGACGTCGTCCTGACCGAGCTCGGCGCGCGCCTCGCCGGCCACGTCCGTCCGGGCGACACCGCGGCGCGGCTCGGGGGCGACGAGTTCGTCGTGCTCTGCGAGGACGTCGAGGGCGACGACGCCGTCCTCGAGCTCGCGGAGCGGCTGCGCCGCGTGTTCGCCGAGCCGTTCGCGGTCGACGGCGTCGGGCGGCTGGTGCTGTCGGGCAGCGTCGGCTGGGCCTGCTCGGCGACCACGGGCCACGACGGCGCCGCCCTGCTGCACACCGCCGACCGGGCCATGTACCGCGACAAGAGGCAGCGCTCGGGCTGAGGGCAGACTCGCCGCGTGGAGCAGCTGTCCCTCGCGCAGGCCCGACGGGTCGCCCTGGCCGCGCAGGGCTTCACCGACCCGCTGCCACCGGGCAGCCCCGACCGTCGCCACCTGCGGCGGGTGCTGCGCCGCACGCTCCTGCTGCAGATCGACAGCGTCAACGTGCTGGAGCGGGCCCACTACCTGCCGGCGTTCAGCCGCCTCGGCGCCTACGACAAGGGTCTGGTCGACGGCGCCCTGGCCCGCCGCGAGCTGTTCGAGTACTGGGGCCACGAGGCGTCCCTGCTGCCGGTCGCCCTGCACCCGCTGCTGCGCTGGCGGATGGAGCGGGCGCGCCGGCTGGAGGAGGGCTGGGGCGGCCCCCTGCGGGCGATGCGCGAGCGGCCGGACTTCGTCGCGTCCGTCCTGGAGCGGGTGCGCGAGCAGGGTCCGGTCGGGGCGGGCGAGCTGCGCGAGGGGCCGCGCCGCGGCGGCGCCTGGTGGGACTGGGACGAGGCCAAGGTGGCCCTGGAGTACCTGTTCTGGTCCGGCGAGGTCACCACCCACAGCCGGCGCGGGTTCGAGCGCCTCTACGACCTGACCGAGCGGGTCCTGCCCGCGGCCGTCCTGGACCTCCCGACGCCGGCCCGCGCCGACGCCCAGCGCGAGCTGCTGCGCCTGTCCGCCGTCGCGCAGGGGATCGGCACGGCGAAGAGCCTGCGCGACCACTTCCGGCTGCGCCCGGAGGCCGACACCGGGCTGCAGGACCTCGTCGACGCGGGGGAGCTCACCCCGGTCCGGGTCGAGGGCCGGACCTGGTACCTGGCGGCCGGGGCAGCGCTGCCGCGACGGGTCCGGCGCGACGCGCTGCTGAGCCCGTTCGACCCGCTCGTGTGGGAGCGGTCCCGGACCGAGGCGCTGTTCGGGTTCCGGTACAGGATCGAGATCTACGTCCCCGCGGCGAAGCGGGTCCACGGCTACTACGTGCTGCCGTTCCTGCACGACGAGCAGCTCGCGGCCCGGGTCGACCTCAAGGCCGACCGGCAGGCGGGCGTCCTGCGGGTGCTCGGGGTCTACGCCGAGGGCACCGCACCGCCGACGACGGCGGCCGCGCTGGCGGAGGAGCTGCGCCGGCTGGCCGGCTGGCAGGGCCTGGCCGACGTCGTGGTGGAGCGCAGGGGCGACCTGGCGCCCGCGCTCACCAGGGAGCTGGCCGGTAGTCCTTGAGGAAGACGCCGAACCGGTCCTCGCCCTGCTCGCCGCGGACCACGGGGTCGTAGACCCGGGCGGCGCCGTCGACGAGGTCGAGCGGGGCGTGGAAGCCCTCCTCCGCGAGGCGGGCCTTCGTCGTGTGGGGCCGCTCGTCGGTGATCCAGCCGGTGTCGACCGCGGTCATGAGGATGCCGTCGGTCTCGAACATCTCGCGGGCGCTCGTGCGGGTGAGCATGTTCAGGGCGGCCTTGGCCATGTTCGTGTGCGGGTGGCCCGGGCCCTTGTAGCCGCGGGAGAACACGCCCTCCATCGCGGAGACGTTCACGACGTGCTTGCGACGGGCCGGACTGGCGGCCATCGACGCGCGCAGGCGCGAGACCAGCAGGAACGGCGCCGTGACGTTGCACAGCTGGACCTCGAGCAGCTCGAGCGGGTCGACGTCGGCGACGCCCTGCGTCCAGCTGTTCACGTCGACGAGGTCCGGGACCAGGCCGCCCGCGTCGATGGCGGTCCCGGCCGCGACCCGCTCCAGCGACGCCGAACCGGCGGTGAGGGCCAGGGCGGTGAGGGCCTCGGGCGTGAACGAGGCGACCCCGGAGCCGAGCTCGGTCGCCCCGCGGGACAGGTCGACGACGGCGGGCAGCTCGCCCTGCGGCAGGGGCGCGGACTCCAGGGCGACCAGCTGGCCGTAGGCGCCAGGGGAGCGCTTCACGGTCTGGGCGGCGTTGTTGATGAGCACGTCCAGCGGGCCGTCGGCGGCCACGGTGTCGCACAGGTCGACGACCTGGCGCGGGTCGCGCAGGTCGATCCCGACGACCTTGAGCCGGTGCAGCCAGTCGGCGCTGTCGGGCATCCCGGCGAAGCGCCGGACGGCGTCGTTCGGGAAACGGGTGGTGATCGTGGTGTGGGCGCCGTCGCGGAGCAGGCGCAGGGCGATGTGCATGCCGATCTTCGCGCGGCCGCCGGTGAGCAGCGCCCGGCGGCCGGTGAGGTCGGTCCGGGCGTCGCGCCGGGCGGCGTTCTCGGCGGCGCAGACGGGACAGAGCTGGTGGTAGAAGGCGTCGACCTCGGTGTACCGCTGCTTGCAGACGTAGCAGGACCGGGGGTTCTTCAGCGTCCCGACGGTGCGGGAGGTCGCGGTCGCCTGCAGCGGCACGCCGCGGGTCTCGTCGTCGATGCGGTCGGGGGCGGCGGTCGCCGTCGCGGCGGTCACGGCGAGGTCGTTCTCGAGGACCTCGATCCGCTTCTCGCGGCGTCGGTTGACCTTGACCGACTTGAACAGCCGGGCGGTCGCGCGCATCGCGACGGCGACGTCGGGGGAGTCCGACGGCTGGTCCTCGAGCTCGGCGGCGACCTCGAGGAAGACGGCCAGCCGCTCGGGGTCGATCCCCGCCGCGGTCGCGCGCTCCTGCAGGCTGGTCACGCTGCTCCTTCGTCCGGCTGCGACCGGACGTCGAGCGCTCGGGCCCAGGCTACCGAGCGTGCGCGTCCGCCACGGCCGGTCCGGCGACTAGACCGGTCCGACGTGGGCGACGCCGCCGACCTCCTCGGCGACGGCGCGCTGGCCGGGCCCGAGCTCGACGAGGTACATCGCGGTGAGGACGACGGTCCCGCCCACGAGCACCCGCCCGGTGAGCGTCTCGCCGCCGAGCAGGACGGCGAAGAAGCCGGCCCAGACGGGCTCCATCGTCATGATCACGGCGGCCCGGGTCGGGGCGAGGCGGGCCTGCGCCCAGGTCTGCACGACGAGCGCGGCCGCGCCGGCGACCAGGGCCATGAACACCAGGACGCCCCAGTCGTCGGCCCGGTCGGGGAGGGTGAGGCCGCCGGGGAGGCCCGCGACGAGGCACACCGCGGCGACGACCCAGAGCTGCACGACCGTGAGCCCGAGGGCGCTGCCCTCGCGGCTCCACCGGCCGAGCCCGACGATGTGCAGGCCGTAGAGCAGGGCGCTGGCGACCGTGAGGGCCTCGCCCCCGCCGACGCTGAAGCCCTGCAGCGACAGCACGCCGAGCCCGACGGTCGCGAGCGCGACGGCCAGCCCGGTCACGAGGGTGACGCGGTGCCGGAGCAGGACCGCGCCGAGGACCGGGGTGAACACGACGTACATGCCGGTGAGGAAGCCCGACACCGACGCCGACGTCGTCTGCAGCCCGGTCGTCTGCAGGACCTGCGCGACGCCGTAGACGAGGCCGAGCAGCACGGCGCGACGGCGCTCGTCACGGGTGAGCCGGCCGACGGCGCGGGGCGCGAGCAGCGTGACCGCGACCGCCGCGACGACGAAGCGCAGGGCCAGGAAGTCGGCGACCGGGACCCGCGCGACGACGTCCTTGAGCAGGAAGAAGGTCGAGCCCCAGGCGGCCGTGACGGCGAGCAGGCCGAGGGTGGGCAGGGAGGAGGACAGGACCGGGCGGGGCGCCGCGGCGGCCGTGCGGGTGTCGAGCTGGACCGTCATGGCGACAGGACAGCAGACCGGGTCTGCCACGATCCACTCGTGGAGCCGGACCGATGAGCAAGCGCCGTCCGGACGCCGTCGACGAGCGGATCCTCCGTCTGCTCGTGCGGAACGCCCGTGCCAGCTGGCGGGAGGTCGGCGACGAGGTGGGGCTGTCGGCCAACGCCGTCGCCCAGCGGGTGCGCCGCCTCGAGCTCGACGGCTGGGTCACCGGCTACACCGCGCTGCTCGACCCCGCCCTGTCCGGCGACGCGACCAGCGCGGTCGTCCTGCTCAGCACCACCACCCACGTGGCGAACTCGGAGGTCGAGCAGCTGATGGCCGCGATGCCCCAGGTGGTGGAGGTCCTCGACCTCGCCGGGACGGTCGACTACCAGGTGCGCGTGCGGGTGGCCGGTCCGCGCGAGCTCTACGACGTCGTCAACGCCCTCCGCGCGCTGCCCGGCGTGACGGCGATCGAGACCCGGCCGGTCCTGCGGGAGGTCCTGTCGCGATGACCGAGGTCCGCGAGCTCGACCCGCGCGTCGACGACCTGTCGGGCTGGACCGCGGTGCAGGCGGCCTCGCTGCGGGCCGACCGGCCGCACGACCCCGTGCCGCCGCTGCAGGAGGTGCGGGCGGGGGCGCTCGCCGGCCTGCCCGAGCGGGACCCGTCCGAGCGGGTGCGGCTGCTCGTCGCCGTGCAGGACGGCCGGGCCGTGGGCGCCGCCCGGGTCGAGCTGCCCCTGCGCGACAACACCCACCTGGTGTACGCCGAGGGCCACGTCCTCCCGGACGCCCGCCGGCGCGGCGTCGGGTCCGCCCTGCTGCAGGCGGCGCTGGAGCGCACCGAGGGCCGGCGCCTGCTCGCGACCGACCTCGACGAGCCGCCGCACCTGGCCGACGCCAGCCCCGGCAGGGCCTTCCTGCGCCGACACGGCTACGTCGAGGGCCTGCGCGAGATCCGGCGCGACCTGCCGCTGCCGGTGCCGGCGGACCGGCTCGACGCCCTCGAGGCGACCGCGCGGGAGCGGGCGGGCGGGTACGACGTCGTCGCGTGGCGGGAGCGCTGCCCGGACGAGCTCGTCGAGGCCCGCGCCGCCCTCGGGACCGTCATGTCCGTGGACGCGCCGGTCGGCGACATGGGCTGGCAGCAGGAGCGCTGGGACGCCGCCCGCGTGCGCGAGCGCGAGCAGCTGCTGGCCGAGCAGGGGCGCAGCAGCGTCGTCGCCGCGGCCCTGCACGCCGCCACCGGGGAGCTCGTCGCGTTCACCGAGGTGGTCGTGCGGACGGCGGACCCGGCGCACGCCGAGCAGTGGGAGACGCTGGTGCTGCAGGCCCACCGCGGGCGCCGCCTGGGCCTGCTGGTGAAGGTCGAGGCGCTGCGGCGCCTGGTCGCCGAGCACCCGCGGACCACGAGCGTCAGCACGACCAACGCCGACACCAACCGCTGGATGATCGCGGTCAACGAGCAGCTCGGGTTCACGCCGAACGGGCTGTCGACGTCGTGGCAGCGGCCCGTCGGCGGGCCCTAGTCTGGGCCGATGCCCGCGCTCGCACCCCTCACGGTCCAGGTCATCGGCTACACGCACTTCGAGCCGCCGGCCGACGTGCCGTGGGAGACGGACGCCGAGGGCGGCCAGGCGCTCGCGGAGTTCGCCGGCCGTGCCTGTTACCAGTCCTGGAGCAAGCCCAACCCCTCGACGGCCACCAACGCCGGCTACCTGCGCCACATCCTCGAGGTCGGGCACCTGTCGGTGCTCGAGCACGGGAGCGTGACGTTCTACCTGTCCGGCATCTCGCGCAGCCTCACCCACGAGCTGATCCGCCACCGGCACTTCTCCTACAGCCAGCTCTCCCAGCGCTACGTCCCCGAGCGGGACGCGGC